>NZ_VMMV01000008.1:0-62777 GCF_013277375.1 Streptococcus sp. 3613 | reverse complement strand
TGAAGGAGGGATTTTTTGGTGATAAAACGGATAGTTCAGCCTTAATCAAAAACGAAGTTCGTATGATGATGAGTTGTATCGCCTACAATCTCTATCTTTTTCTCAAACATCTAGCTGGAGGTGACTTCCAAACTTTAACAATCAAACGCTTCCGCCATCTTTTTCTTCACGTGGTAGGAAAATGTGTTCGAACAGGACGCAAGCAGCTCCTCAAATTGTCTAGTCTATATGCCTATTCCGAATTGTTTTCAGCACTTTATTCTAGGATTAGAAAAGTCAACCTGAATCTTCCTGTTCCTTATGAACCACCTAGAAGAAAAGCGTCGTTAATGATACATTAAAGAACAGTCGAGATGAAAAAATCGTGTGACGCACCAAGGGAGGAGTATGCCCTTTTGAGGAAATCTAGCGAGGAAAAATGATACTGGAACAGCAGAAAGTAAAACTGGCCTCATGAGGAGGAAGAAAGTGGCTCATGAGGTCAGGGGTTTTGTAAGTTACATCTAGTTGAGAGAGGTATGAATGATTTGGGGGAAATCCTAATTTTTTTCTCACTGTTTTAATCCCTTTATTTATGGTAAAATAAGACTATTAAGTTTAAAGAGGATTCCCTATGAAATTACAAAAACCAAAAGGAACGCAGGATATTTTACCTGCTGAATCTGCCAAATGGCAGTACGTTGAGGGCTTTGCCCGTGAGATTTTCAAGCGCTATAATTATGCAGAAGTGCGCACGCCTATTTTTGAGCACTACGAAGTCATCAGTCGCTCTGTCGGAGATACAACGGATATCGTAACCAAGGAAATGTACGACTTCTATGACAAGGGTGACCGCCATATTACTCTCCGTCCAGAAGGAACTGCGCCCGTTGTCCGTTCCTATGTGGAAAATAGACTTTTCGCCCCAGAAGTGCAAAAGCCAAGTAAGTTCTACTACATGGGACCTATGTTCCGTTACGAGCGTCCACAGGCAGGGCGTTTGCGCCAATTCCACCAGATTGGTGTTGAGTGTTTTGGTTCTAGCAATCCAGCTACCGATGTGGAAACCATCGCGATGGCGGCCCATTTCTTGAAAGAAATCGGTATCCAAGGTGTCAAATTACATCTTAACACTCTTGGAAATCCTGAGAGCCGTGCAGCCTACCGTCAAGCCTTGATTGACTATTTGACACCGCTCAAGGAGATCTTGTCTAAGGATAGCCAGCGTCGTTTGGAGGAAAATCCTCTTCGTGTCTTGGACTCTAAGGAAAAAGAAGACAAGGTAGCAGTAGAGAATGCGCCTTCTATCTTGGATTTCCTTGATGAAGAAAGTCAAGCTCATTTTGATGCTGTACGTCAGATGTTGGAAAATCTTGGAGTAGACTACATCATTGATACCAATATGGTGCGTGGTCTGGACTACTACAACCACACCATTTTCGAGTTCATCACAGAGATTGAGGGCAATGACCTGACAGTCTGTGCGGGTGGTCGTTACGATGGTTTGGTTTCTTACTTTGGAGGCCCGGAAACTGCTGGATTTGGATTTGGACTTGGTGTAGAGCGCCTGCTTCTCATCCTTGAAAAGCAAGGTGTGACTCTCCCTATCGAAAACGCCCTAGATGTCTATATCGCAGTTTTGGGTGAAGGAGCAAATGTCAAGGCCTTGGAATTGGTACAGGCTCTTCGCCAACAAGGTTTCAAAGCAGAGCGTGATTACCTCAACCGTAAGCTCAAAGCTCAATTCAAGTCAGCCGATGTCTTTGTGGCTAAAACCCTCATCACCCTAGGAGAGAGTGAAGTCGAAAGCGGACAAGTGACGGTCAAGAATAACCAAACCCGAGAAGAAGTCCAAGTGTCACTTGAGACAATAAGCCAAAACTTCTCAGAAATCTTTGAAAAACTAGGATTTTAATAACAGAAAAACTGGTCAGAAACCTACTCCTGACCTTTTTCTTTTGCAAAATGACAAAAATCATAAACTTTTTGACAAATATGCTTGTCAAAAAGAAAAAGATGTGTTACAATATAATCAAGTTAAGAGAAAAGGAGCAGGGAACGATTATGTGGGCATTAGGATTTGTACCTCTTGTGATTATGTTTTATCTCTATCATACCCAAAGGGTCAAGAAATTAGAGAATAAAATCAAAAGAATTGAGCAAAAACAGAAAGGAAATAAAGAAATGTCAAGATTATTAAAAGAATTGATTGGGAAAACACCGACAATCGTTGGACAAGTTTTTGGAACAGATAACTGGGAAGTTGTGGATGTTGATGAGGAATGGGTCAAGCTACGTCGTGTTAATAAAAAAGGAAAAGAAAAATTCAAACTACAACGCATTGAGGATATCCAAACTGTTGAATTTGACGGAAAGTAGGTGTGTGACATGCAACTAAAAAATCGTCTAAAAGAGCTTCGAGCTCGCGATGGTCTCAATCAAACCGACCTAGCCAAGCTGGCAGGGGTTTCCAGACAGACCATTAGCCTACTAGAACGGGATGAGTACACCCCGTCCATTATCATTGCCCTGAAAATATCTCAAATTTTCAACGAAACAGTCGAATCGGTATTTCGCTTGGAGGAGGACGAGTGATGAACAAGTATAAAGTGATTTATTATGTAGTTGCCATAGCTCTATTAGTCAGCCTATGTCTACTAATTGGAACAAATCTAGGATGGTTTGATCTCTATTACAGCGACCAATTTATCTGGGCCTACTTTGCTCTTATCCCAGTCGTTGACTGGATTGAAAAGAAATCCAAAAATCTAGCAAGTAAATAAGGAGAATGAATATGGAAAAGAAAAAGAAACGTGGATTGTTATTATTTTTGATGTCTATTGTCTTGGGAGCTTTCTTTGGCATTTTTGTAGGGATGTTTAAGGCACTTGCTGAATCTCACGGAATTATGTTAGATGTAAAAATCTTGATACCATGGATATCAGCTATTTGTTTAGTATTAGGTTTCATTAGCATTCTTTTGACATTCAATTTCCTAAAGAAAAGCAGAAAGTTTCATTCCTTGTATCAAGAGGAAATGGATGATGATCTGAATGAAACCTATTATGTGCAAATGTATCGGAATCTCGAGTTTGGAACCACTGCTTTTAATATTGCAAGTGTAGCGATTTTATTGGCTCTTTTCATCTCAGGTAGTGAAGTGATTGTACCAAATAGAAGCAATCTAACCTTATCTCTTTCTTTTTTGGGATTAGTGCTGATTCTCAGTGTTCAAAAATATCTTTTTAAGACCATTGCGATTGTTCGTCAGTTTGATTTGGCATTTTTCTCAACACCAAAGGATGTCTTAGAGTATGTAAATTCTTATGATGAAGGGGAGCGTCAGGCTAATTTGGAACAGAGTTTTCGGATTTTATTCCAATTAAATCAGTATGTCTTACCAGTCTTATATGTTTTTCTTTTTATCATTTCTTTCTTGACAGGAGAGATTCAGTTACTAGCCTTCTTGCTTGTAGGAGCTATCCATATTTATATCAATGTGATGCAGTTACCTATGGTAAAACGCTATTTCAAATAAAGGAGTTTCTATGATTCGTGTTGAAAATGTAAGTAAAAGTTTTGGGAGCAAAAAAGCTCTTCATCAGATTTCTTTTGAGATTAAGGAGGGTGAAATCTTTGGTTTTCTGGGACCTTCTGGCTCAGGTAAAACAACCATGATCAATGTCTTAACAGGACAGTTGGCTGCAGATCAAGGTAAAACAGTTTTGCTAGGCAAGAATTCTCAAGATTTAACCTCAAATGATTTGGAACAAATTGGTATTGTGAGTGATGGCAGTAGTTTTTATGAAAAGATGAGTCTTTATAAAAATCTTCTCATCTATGCTAAGTTATATGGCCTCAAGGCAGATAGAGTAGTTCAGGTGCTTCAACAGGTTGGATTGGCAGATGCTAAAGATATTATCGCAGAAAAACTATCTACAGGAATGAAACAACGAATGTTCTTGGCTCGTGCCCTTCTTAATGCACCTAAGATTCTCTTCCTTGATGAGCCAACCAGTGGCTTAGACCCTACAACATCTAAGATGATTCATACCCTACTTCAAGAATTAAAGCATGCGGGGACAACTATCTTTCTGACCACGCATGATATGAATGAAGCAACTCTGCTTTGTGATCGCTTATCTCTTTTAAATAAGGGTAATTTAATAGAGTATGGAAGTCCGCAAGATATTATCCAGAAGTACCATGTGGATAAGAAAGTACGTGTAGCTTATAAAGATGGACGAGAACAGATAGTTCCATTTGAAGAATTGCCACATTTAGACACGACAGATTTGATGGTGGTTCACTCTTGTGAGCCAACTCTAGAAGAAATCTTTATCAGATTGACAGGAGAAAAGTTAGATGTTTAGAAAATTAAATGCCCTACTATGGTTAAGAGTGCAAGTTCTTATTAGCAATTCAACTTTGTTAGCGACTTTATTGATGCCTTTTGGTATTGCTGTTTTATATAATGAATTTTTAAATAAGAATGGACAATTGAGCCTATTTTTACTATCTGCTAGCTTGACGATGGTCTTGAGCATGGGAAGTGGTTATATGGTATCGATTATGATGGCAGAAGATAAGGAAAAACGAAATCTTAAATCACTCCTCCTAAGTGGTGTGACAGCAACAGAATATACTTTCAGTATGCTCGTTCTCCCTATTCTGATAATGTTACTTGCTATGATTGTGCTTCCCATCTATCTTAAAGTAGATCTATCAGGTTATTTATTTGCCTACGTTATCTATTTGCTCCTAGCAACTATTAGTATTATTTTTCTCAACCTTCTAATCGGTGCGGTGTCAGATACTCAATCTAAAGCGCAAGTTTATAGTATCTTCCCTATGTTAATTGTCTCTTTTTTACCTATGATTGCTTCTCAAAATGATACGGTTCAAAAAGTGTTGGATTATTCGTTCATCGGTCCTATTGTAAATCTTTTAAATAAAAAAGGTGGAGAAATATCTTTTTCTAACATCGGTATGTTACTTGCCTGGGTACTTGTATTAGGAATAGCGAACCTCTTTGTATTGAAAAATAGCTATAAAGCAAGATAGGAGATCTATATGAAATTACTTAAAAACCTGGGCTGGTTTTTTCTAGCCATTCTATCCTTTTTATTCATCTATGGCTTCATTCAGGTACTCGCGACTACGTCGCTTGCCTTAGGCGCTTCACCCTATGCTGTGACCTTGCTCTATGTGGCCTTGGCTGGAGTTTATGTGTACGGTATTTACAAATGGTATCAGAAAGGTCCTGTTCGTATTGAGAAGAGTGGCTTCAACCGATTTATTTGGCTTCCTGCCTTGGTTTGGTTCTTATCTCTTGTTGTCCAGTTTTTCTTGCCAAATGATCCTTCAGTAAATCAGCAAATAGCGATAGACTTGACCTTGTCTCAACCACTTTTCTCATTCTTTGCGGTCGTTATTTTTGCTCCTTTGACGGAAGAACTTATCTTTAGAGGGATGTTAGCACGCTACCTCTTTCCTAAGCAGGACAATAGTAAACAAACTCTGATTTTTCTTCTGGTATCGAGTGTTTTGTTTGCCTTGATTCATTTCCCAGGTGATGTGCAACAATTTTTTGTCTATTTTAGCCTTGGTTTTAGTTTGGGCTTGGCTTATATTAGCAGAAAAGGTCTGGTCTACAGTATTTCTCTTCACGCTTTGAATAATTTAGTCGGCTTTTTGATGATTCTCATGCTATAATAGAGTCAGGAGGTCACATGAAACGAGTAATTTTATTAGCAGTGATTCAAGCAGTCGTTCTATTTTTCATCATTGGGGCGCTAGCTTATGCCTTCAAAGGCGATTTCTTCTATAACTATCTAGCAGTTGTCTTTGCCCCTATTGCAGGTGTCTTGCGTTTTGGGACAGCTTACATAACGGAAATTGTCTTGCCTCGAAAGGCAGCTGAAATTGCTGAAAAGCGTAAAGCAGGCAACAATTCAAAATAAAAGAGTCCGGTGAAGTTCATCGGATTTTTTGTATGGGCGTTAATTTTTAGGGACTTTACCTGATTTTTAAAGACTGGCAAACTTTTCTGCTGATTTTCATGAAGAGCCTGCGCTTTTATGGTAAAATAGTAACAGAATAAAAGAGGAGAGAAAACATGAAACGTAGTATGTATGCTGGTCGTGTTCGTGAGGAACACATCGGACAAGAAATAACCTTGAAAGGATGGGTTGGCCGTCGTCGTGACCTTGGTGGTTTGATCTTTATTGACCTTCGTGACCGTGAAGGAATCATGCAGTTGGTTATCAATCCTGAAAAAGTATCTGCCGAGGTTATGGCAACAGCTGAAAGCCTTCGTAGCGAATTTGTTATCGAGGTGACTGGACAGGTCGCTGCGCGTGAGCAAGCCAATGATAAGTTGCCAACTGGTGCGGTTGAGTTAAATGTAACAGCTCTGATAGTGCTCAATACAGCAAAAACAACACCATTTGAGATTAAGGATGGGATTGAGGCCAATGACGATACGCGTTTGCGTTACCGTTACCTTGACCTTCGTCGTCCAGAAATGTTGGAAAATCTTAAACTTCGTGCTAAGGTGACCCATTCTATCCGCAACTACTTGGATGAGTTGGAGTTTATCGACGTGGAGACACCATTCCTTTCTAAGTCAACGCCAGAAGGGGCGCGTGACTATTTAGTGCCGTCTCGTGTTAATAAAGGGCATTTTTACGCTCTTCCTCAAAGTCCACAAATCACTAAGCAATTGTTGATGAATGCTGGTTTTGACCGTTACTACCAAATCGTCAAATGTTTCCGTGATGAGGACTTGCGTGGAGATCGTCAACCTGAGTTTACCCAGGTCGACTTGGAAACATCTTTCCTTACGGAGCAAGAAATCCAAGATATTACAGAAGGTTTGATTGCGCGCGTGATGAAAGAGACTAAAGGCATCGAAGTCACTCTGCCTTTCCCACGTATGAAGTATGATGACGCTATGGCTCGTTACGGTTCTGACAAGCCTGATACTCGTTTTGACATGTTGCTTCAGGACTTGACAGAAGTAGTCAAAGGTGTAGACTTTAAAGTCTTTTCAGAAGCACCTGCTGTAAAAGCCATTGTGGTCAAAGGAGCTGCGGACAACTATTCACGTAAAGACATCGACAAGATGACAGAAGTAGCCAAACAGTATGGTGCCAAAGGTCTTGCTTGGGTTAAGGTTGTTGATGGAGAATTAAATGGACCAGTTGCTAAGTTCTTGACTAACATCCAAGCAGAATTGACAGCAGCACTTGCGCTTGAAGATAAGGACTTGGTTCTCTTTGTGGCAGATACGCTTGAAGTGGCTAATGCAACGCTTGGTGCCCTTCGTGGACGTATTGCCAAAGAGCTTGGTTTGATTGATAGCGATAAATTCAACTTCCTTTGGGTGGTTGACTGGCCAATGTTTGAATGGTCTGAAGAAGAAGGCCGCTACATGAGCGCCCACCATCCATTCACACTTCCACAGGAAGAAACAGCTCACGAATTAGAAGGTGATTTGGCTAAGGTTCGTGCCATTGCTTACGATATCGTCTTGAACGGTTATGAGCTTGGTGGTGGTAGCCTTCGTATCAACCAAAAAGACCTTCAAGAACGTATGTTCAAGGCTCTTGGTTTCTCAGCCGAAGAAGCAAATGACCAGTTTGGCTTCCTTCTTGAAGCCATGGACTATGGTTTCCCACCACACGGTGGTTTGGCTATCGGGCTTGACCGCTTTGTCATGCTCTTAGCTGGAGAAGAAAATATCCGTGAAGTTATTGCCTTCCCTAAGAACAATAAAGCAACTGACCCAATGACACAAGCTCCATCAACAGTCGCTCTCAAACAACTAGAGGAACTCAGCTTACAAGTAGAAGAAGATGAAACAAGCAAAACGAATTAAGCGGTGGCGCTATTATCTGCGCCGCTTTGCTTATCAGATAAAAATTTTACGTGTCTTACAAAGTATCTCTCGAGAAAAGTATGATGAGAAGATTTCGGCCTCTCTGGTCTATGGTTTTTTATCAGCAGTGGCGGTCAATTTCTTTTTCCAACCAGGGCATGTGTATTCGAGTGGTGCGACAGGTCTGGCACAGATTATCTCTGCTTTGAGTAATCACTGGTTTGGTTTTCATATTCCGATTTCGCTAACCTTCTACGCCATTAACTTCCCTTTGATGGTCTTAGCTTGGTATCAGATTGGCCATAAGTTCACCGTCTTTACCTTTATCACGGTATCTATGAGTTCCTTCTTTATCCAGTTTGTCCCTGTGGCAACCTTGACGGAGGATCCCATTATCAATGCCCTTTTTGGGGGTGTTGTCATGGGCTTGGGGATTGGTTTTGCTCTTCGAAACAATATCTCCAGTGGTGGAACGGATATCGTCAGTCTGACCATTCGTAAGAAAACGGGTAAGAACGTTGGTAGTATTTCTTTCTTGGTAAATGGGACTATCATGCTGATAGCTGGTTTGACCTTTGGTTGGAAATACGCTCTTTACTCTATGATTACCATCTTTGTCTCTAGCCGTGTGACAGACGCCGTCTTTACCAAGCAAAAACGTATGCAGGCTATGATTGTGACCAATCATCCAGACAAGGTAATTGAAAAAATCCATAAAAATTGCACCGCGGAGCAACCATGATCCACGATGCAGAAGGAACCTATAATCACGAGAGAAAGGCAGTTCTAATCACTGTCATTACACGTGCAGAGTTTAATGAATTTAAACAGATTATGACACAAGTGGATCCAAGCGCCTTTGTCTCTGTCTCGGAAAATGTTCATATTCTAGGAAGGTTTGTTGAGATAGATAATTAGTGACCAAAAAAACCAGCGTGAGCTGGTTTTTATTTTTCTATAATTTTATGGGCAATCAACTGGCGGTAACAAATTTGTTTATTGCTTTTAGCATCGTTGATAATCTGAAGAATCGTTTCAAATGATGTTTGACCAAGTTCTAGGCTATTGATATCGACATAGGCTGCCAAGTTGAGCTTGGGATTAACCGAGTCAAAGCTGAGAACAGGGACATCCAGCTGGTGTTTGGCAATATAGTTACAAACACCTTCAGCTAGGAGGCTATCGGTTGTGATGATAGCATCAATTTGTGGATCGTGCTTGAATAATCGCTTGCTAAATTTATAGCCCTTTTCTTCCAGAAACTCGTCGGCAAAGTAGATGCGATTGTTGTCAGTGGTAAGTTTGTAATGCTTAAGCGCCTGTTCATAGCCTGTTAAACGGTCTTTGGTCACGAAGAGCTTTTTGCTTCCTCCGATAAAAGCAATACGATTGCAGCCTTTTTTGATGAAATATTCGGTTGCATCAAAACCAGCTTGAACATTGTCGTTGTCTACAAGTGGGATGAAAGGAGATAGAGATTTACCTAAGATAAGGAAGGGGAACTGTTCTTCTGCTACGAGTTTTACGAGAGGGTCTTCTTCTTGGGCATAGAGAAAGATTAGCCCATCTACACGCTTGCCGTAGACCATTTGTGAAATAGCGTTGAGGCGCTCCTTCTCATCTTTCCCTGTTGCTATCTGAATGGCATAGTGGTTTTCAGATGCGACTTGAGAGATGCCACGTAGAACCGATGGAAAGAAAGGATTCTGGTAGAAGGCGTCTGAGTCATCAGGAAGAACCAAACCAATCACCTGAGTATAGCTACTTACCAAGCTGCGAGCATTGAGGTTGGGATGGTAATTGAGCTCCTTCATAGCCTTGCGAACGCGTTTTTTTGTTTCGTCGCTAATGGTTGATTTATTTTGAATAACACGGGTTACGGTTGAAGGTGAAACACCAGCAGCCTTGGCCACGTCTTTAATCGTAACGGGCATAAAAATCTCCTATTTATGGTAATCTGGATCACGGAAATGTGTTTTATAAAAGATAGTGACCAGATACAGAACAAAAAGAATGTTTTGTACAGTAATCAGGGTTGACATATTTTGGCCAAATAATCCCAAAATAAGCGTAATCAGAGTCGGCAATCCTAAACAGTTCAAGATAAAATGATAGCACTCTTTAAAGGTTCTAAATGAAAAGAGTCGGGATTTCTTAGTGATATAAAGGAGAAGACTCGCCCCTAGAGAGACGATAAAGAAATTCAAACCAAAGAGGAAGCTCGCACCGAGAACTAGGAAGAGACTGATATAGACACGATTCTGCCGGTACCAGTCTTTAGAAATTGCTTGGGTCAAGCTGTCTTTGCTTTTGAAACTCTCAGTCTGAATAGCTCGGTAATAGATGCGTGTCAACTCTTTACTTTCCTTGCTGATGACCAGTTCTTTTGTGTCGAAATGCAGTTGCAAGTCCTTAGGTAATTCCTTGCTTTGACTGGGGCTAATCACAAGAGAAGGCGTTTGATTGGCAGTTCCTGTATAAGTTAGCTTACCATCAACAATTCTAGCATGTTCAGAGAGATCCTGGACAACCTCATCTGTCAATGGTTCATAGACATTATCGATAAAGGTTTCTAGCGGATAAGTCTCCTGGGAGCTGTTTTGGATGGCAATGGGTACCATAGACAAGCTGATAAGGAAGATACTGGTAAAGAGTAGTTGAAACCAGTTGAGCCCGAAACGTTTGGACAGGGGCTTACGAAATCCCCAAATACTTGAAAAATAAGAAAATGGATATGGAAGCATAGGTATCTTTCTAAAAGGTGTTTTCTATATGAGTATTATTATATAGTTAAATTCGCTTTATTTCAAGTCTAGGAGAAAAATTGCTTGTTGTAAGGACATTACTTACAGTGACAATCGCTAATAGTCAATGAAAATCAAAGTACAAACTAGGAAGCTAGTCGCAGGTTGCTCAAAGCACAACTTTGAGGTTGCAGATGGAAGCTGACGTGGTTTGAAGAGATTTTAGAAGAGTATAAAATGAAAAAGGGTGGCGGGGATAAATTATCCCTTGTCGCCACCACTTGTAAGTCCTGAAACAAAGTTCTTTTGTAGGAAGAAGAAGAGAATACAGATTGGAAGGGCGATGAGGATAGCACCTGCTGAGAAGTAGGCAATCTTCATGTTTTTCGCATTGTTAACGAAGGTTTGGAGACCTACGGCAACAGTAAAGTATTCTTTCTCACGAAGCAAGAAACTAGAGAGGATGTAGTCCCCGAAAGGTCCCATGAAGGCCCAGAGAGCTTGTACGGCAACCATTGGGCGAACAAGTGGAAGAACAATTTGCCAGAAGCGGCGGAAGTGTCCTGCACCGTCTAGTTTTGCAGATTCGTCTAAAGACATTGGCACTGTATCGAAGTAGCCTTTCATGAGCCAAGTATTCATCGGGATACCACCACCAACGTAGAGGAAGATGAGGAACCAGCTGTGGTTAAGGGCGTTCAACATAAGCGCCATAACGAAGAAGGCTGTCAAAGCGGCCATAGTTGGCACCATTTGGATAATCAAGAAGAAGACCAAACTTTGTTTACGAGCCAAGAAGTTGTAACGGCTGTAGGCATAACCAGCAAGTACGATGATACTTGTTTGAACAGCCATGGTAATCAAGGCAATGATCAAGGTGTTGAGGTACCAAGTACCGTACAAGGTTTCAGTGAAGAGGCCTTGGAAGTTAGCAAAACTAAAGTCGACGTTGCTGTCTAGTTTAAAGGCTACTACGTTACCAGTCTTGAAGGCTGACATAATGGTAATCAAAAGTGGATAGATAATGACAATTGATAGACCAATCAGGTAAAGGTATGTAAGGCTTTGAGTCAGTCTACGTTTGAGTTTAATTGAGTTATTCATCTTAGACGTCCTCCATATCAAATGCGTGTAGTTTCTTGAATGCGATCATAGAGATTGAGATGACAATGATAGAGATAATCAAGGTGACAGCTGCCGCCATTGAGTATTGAGGAGATGTACCTGTTGTCAAACGGTAAATCCATGAAATCAAGATATCGGTTGAACCAGCTCCACCACCGACACTACCAGGTCCTCCAGCGTTGAAGAGGTACATGATAGAGAAGTTGTTAAAGTTGAAGGTGTATTGGCTAATCAAAGTAGGTGCCGCAACAGCCAAGATCATTGGGAAAGTGATGTTGCGGAATTTTTGCCAAGCATTGGCACCGTCAATATAAGCTGCTTCGTAAAGGTCGTTAGGAATAGATTGCAAGATACCCAAGGTCAGAACGTAGATGTATGGGAATCCAAGCCAACCTTGCATCATAATCAAGGCAATCTTAGTCCAAGTTGGGTCTGTTTTCCAGGGAATAAGAGCGCCATCAAGGAAAGGAAGGAATTTAGCCAAGATTGGCAATACTTGGGTGTTGATAGCTCCGACACTATCGTTAAACATGTTTGAGAATGTCAAGATAGTGATGAAGGCTGGGACAGCCCAAGGAAGAAGGAAAATAACACCAAAGATACGTTTTCCTTTGATAAATGGTTGGTTAGCAATGATAGCTGTGAAGATACCAATCACAATCTGTAAAGTTGAGGCTGCCAAAGCCCAGATGATGGTCCAAGAAAGAACAGAACCAAAGGCAGAACGGAAGGTACTCAAACTCCAGATATTACTAAAGTTTGTCAAACCAACCCAGTCCAACAATTTGTTTGGTGGTAAGTGTTGGAAGTCATAGTTGGTAAAGGCGATCATCAAGGTTACGATAACTGGGAAGATAATCGCGAAGGTCATGGCAACATAAGATGGAATAATCAAGAGATAAGGGAAACCATTTTCATAAATCCCTTTGATCATGTCTTTGAGGGTACGTGGAACTGGAATTCCATTGTTAATGCGTTTTGCAATCGTATATGCATCTTTGATATTTGAGAAATAAAAGAGTACATAAACGACTACAAAGATTAAATGGAAGGCACCACGAATCAGCATAAAGAGGGAATTATCACGACCGGGCTTGTCACCAAGAGTGATGAGATTGCTCAATTCAGGTGCTGCAAGTGCTAGGAAATAAAGGACAAATACGATGGTTACACCAAGGAAGATAAAACCTTTGGCTTTTTGTTTATTGTAAATCTGTCCTAACCCAGGAATGATAGACAGCAGGGCTGCTTTACTAGGTTGTTGCTTTTCCATAATAACTCCTTTCATAGGATACTACTTTTTTTATAAGAAAGCTAAATTATTTGTGTCTCTATTGATAAATTCAAAGGGGGATTTGAATTCCACCCCCCTTGAACAAATTTTTTATTCACCAAATTTTTGTTTGATTGTTTCTTTGATCAATGTTACAGCGTCGTTAGCAGCTGTTTTAGCATCTTTTTGACCACTTACAGTATCAAAGAGCATGTTAGCAGCTGGTTCCCAAACTGCAGACATTTGAGAGATGTTTGGAATTGGTTGAGCGTTCTTGAATTGTTTGATAACAGCTGTTGTCAACTCATCGTTTTTACCTTCAGCGTATGAACGAGCTTCAGTATTAGCTGGGATTTCGTTAGTTGCATCGTAGAAAGCTTTTTGTTGTTCAGTTGAAACAAGGAAGTCTACAAATTTCTGTGCGCCTTCAAGGTTCTTAGTACTTGAAGGAATGATCCAAGCTTTACCACCACCGAATGCAGCATATTCTTTTCCATTTGGAAGAGTTGGGATAGTCGCAACACCGTAGTTTACTTTAGCATCTTTGAGGGCTTGAGCTTTCCAAGGCCCATCAATGATAGCAGCTGTTTTACCTTCTTGGAATTGAGTTTGGATTAGGTTTCCAGCAGCTGTACCATCTTGCATACCTTTAGGCCATTTTTCGTACCAAGATTTAGCGTAGTTGATACCTGCGATAGAACCGTCGTTTGCAAGACCGATGTCTTTAGGGTCTTTACCGTTTTGTCCGAATACGTAAGCGCCGTTACCAGCAAGAAGTCCGTATGCATAGTAGAAGTTTGTCCAGTCAGCTAGGAAGGCAGAAGTTTTTCCATCTTCTCCAGCGAAGGCATATTTGCTATCTTTAGCAAGGTTTTCCAAGTCAGCAAATGTTTTGGGAGCGTCTTTTACCAAGTCTTTGTTGTAGTACATAACAAGTGACTCGATAACGGCAGGAGCACCGTAAACTTTACCGTCAGCAGCGGTTACAAGAGATTTAGTTGTATCTTCTGTTTTAGCACCATCGCTCAATTTCACTTCTGAAAGTTGTCCGTCAGAACCAAGGCTACCCACACGGTCGTATGGAGCCATCATAACGTCAGCAGCTTGACCAGATTGGTTGTCAAGAGAAAGTTTGTCAAGCCCACCAAGTTGGTCACCAGATTTGATGTTAACTGTTGTGCCTGATTGCTCTTTATAAGCTTTAGCAACTGTTTCAGCATAAGCTTTGTATTGGTCCTCAACGTAAAGAGTGATTTCTTTCGCTTCAGATGAACCAGACTCAGCAGGCTTATCAGCAGTTTTGCTTCCGCAAGCTACCAAGAGCAAGCTAGCAAGTGTAGCAGTTCCAAGCACCGCAGCGCTCTTCATGAATTTAGATGACATAGTGTATTCCTCCTAAAGAATAACAAGTTTTATTGATAAGGAAACGCAAACGTTTTCCTTTATGACCTTAGTATAGCACAAATAGAAAACGGTTGCAAGTGTTTTTGACAAAAATTTTAAAAAATTTTTAAGCTTGATTTGATAGCATGATTTTGCTTTTTAATAGAAGAAAAGTGTGAAATAGATAAGAATACAGTATTTTTAATAAAAAATAGATGTAATCTATCTAAAGAAGGAAATCAGGAGGGGCTACCTCCCTGTTTCTAATTCCTATCTATTTTCTATAGACCTTTGTGCCTCCTTGCATCTAAATTCAAGTTTTCTAGGGGAGGATTTGCAGTTTGTAGACGGATTCTGTGAGAGTCAAATTTTAGGATTAGATAGTTTTAATACTCTTCGAAAATCAAATTCAAACCGCGTCAACGTCGCCTTGCCGTACTCAAGTACAGCCTGCGGCTAGTTTCCTAGTTTGCTCTTTGATTTTCATTGAGTATAAGTTATCTTTGCTAAAATGGGTTAATCTCCTTAAAAATAATCAAAAAAGTTTTTTAAAAACGCTTGCAATTATGCTTGAAAAGGAGTATACTTATAAGTAGCGCAAACGTTTGCGTCTGCAAAAATACGCAACGTTCCATTAATTTTAACACATGAGGTGCTATTATGAAAAAACGTCAAAGTGGTGTGTTGATGCACATCTCTTCTCTTCCAGGAGCTTACGGAATCGGATCGTTTGGTCAAAGTGCTTACGACTTCGTTGATTTCTTGGTTCGTACAAAACAACGTTACTGGCAAATCCTTCCATTAGGAACAACTAGTTACGGGGACTCTCCTTACCAATCTTTCTCAGCCTTCGCAGGAAACACTCATTTTATCGATTTAGATATCTTGGTGGAGCAAGGTTTGTTGGAAGCAAGTGACCTTGAAGGAGTTGACTTTGGTAGCGATGCGTCTGAAGTTGATTATGCGAAAATCTACTATGCACGTCGTCCTCTTTTAGAAAAAGCGGTAAAACGTTTCTTGGAAGTAGGAGATGTTAAAGATTTTGAGAAATTTGCTCAAGACAACCAATCATGGCTTGAGCTCTTTGCTGAGTATATGGCTATCAAAGAGCATTTTGACAATCTTGCTTGGACTGAATGGCCAGATGCAGATGTTCGTGCTCGTAAAGCTTCAGCACTTGAAAGCTACCGTGAGCAATTGGCAGACAAGTTGGTTTACCACCGTGTGACTCAATACTTCTTCTTTCAACAATGGTTGAAATTGAAAGCTTACGCTAACGACAACCACATCGAAATCGTTGGGGACATGCCAATCTACGTAGCGGAAGATTCAAGCGATATGTGGGCAAATCCGCATCTCTTCAAAACAGATGTCAACGGTAAGGCAACTTGCATCGCAGGATGTCCACCAGATGAGTTCTCTGCAACTGGTCAGCTTTGGGGTAACCCAATCTATGACTGGGAAGCAATGGACAAAGATGGTTACAAATGGTGGATTGAACGCTTGCGTGAAAGCTTCAAAATCTACGATATCGTTCGTATTGACCACTTCCGTGGTTTCGAATCTTACTGGGAAATCCCTGCTGGTTCCGATACAGCAGCACCTGGTGAGTGGGTGAAAGGTCCGGGCTACAAGCTTTTTGCAGCCGTTAAGGAAGAACTTGGTGAGCTAAACATCATCGCAGAAGACCTTGGCTTCATGACAGATGAAGTTATTGAGTTGCGTGAACGTACTGGCTTCCCAGGAATGAAGATTCTTCAATTTGCCTTCAACCCAGAAGACGAAAGTATCGATAGCCCACACTTGGCACCTGCTAACTCAGTTATGTACACAGGAACTCACGATAACAATACGGTTCTTGGTTGGTACCGTAACGAGATTGATGATGCGACTCGTGAGTACATGGCTCGTTACACGAACCGTAAAGAATACGAAACAGTGCCACATGCTATGCTTCGTACAGTCTTTTCATCAGTTAGCTTCATGGCAATTGCAACTATGCAAGATTTGCTAGAATTGGATGAGGCGGCTCGTATGAACTTCCCATCTACCCTTGGTGGAAACTGGTCTTGGCGTATGACTGAAGAGCAATTGACACCAGCTGTTGAGGAAGGTTTGCTTGACTTAACAACAATCTATCGCCGAATCAATGAAAATTTGGTAGAATTAAAGAAATAATACAATATCAGGAGACATCTTAAACATGTTATCACTACAAGAATTTGTACAAAATCGTTACAATAAAACCATTGCAGAATGTAGCAATGAAGAGCTTTACCTTGCCCTTCTTAACTACAGCAAGCTTGCAAGTAGCCAAAAACCAGTTAACACTGGTAAGAAAAAAGTTTACTACATCTCAGCTGAGTTCTTGATTGGTAAACTCTTGTCAAACAACTTGATTAACCTTGGTCTTTACGACGATGTCAAAAAAGAACTTGCAGCTGCAGGTAAAGACTTGATCGAAGTTGAAGAAGTTGAATTGGAACCATCTCTTGGTAATGGTGGTTTGGGACGTTTGGCTGCCTGCTTTATCGACTCAATTGCGACTCTTGGTTTGAATGGTGACGGTGTTGGTCTTAATTACCACTTTGGTCTTTTCCAACAAGTTCTTAAAAACAACCAACAAGAAACAATTCCAAATGCATGGTTGACAGAGCAAAACTGGTTGGTTCGCTCAAGCCGTAGCTACCAAGTGCCATTTGCAGACTTTACTTTGACATCAACTCTTTATGATATTGATGTTCCTGGTTACAAGACAGAAACGAAGAACCGCTTGCGTTTGTTTGACTTGGATTCAGTTGATTCTTCTATTATTAAAGACGGTATCAGCTTTGACAAGACAGATATCGCTCGTAACTTGACTCTCTTCCTTTACCCAGATGATAGTGACCGTCAAGGTGAATTGCTCCGTATCTTCCAACAATACTTCATGGTTTCAAACGGTGCGCAATTGATCATCGACGAAGCAATCGAAAAAGGAAGCAACTTGCATGACCTTGCTGACTACGCAGTTGTGCAAATCAACGATACTCACCCATCAATGGTGATTCCTGAATTGATCCGTCTTTTGACTGCACGTGGTATCGAGCTTGACGAAGCAATCTCAATCGTTCGTAGTATGACTGCTTATACTAACCACACAATCCTTGCAGAAGCGCTTGAAAAATGGCCTCTTGAATTCTTGCAAGAAGTGGTTCCTCACTTGGTACCAATCATCGAAGAATTGGACCGTCGTGTGAAAGCAGAATACAAAGATCCAGCTGTTCAAATCATCGATGAGAGCGGACGTGTTCACATGGCTCACATGGATATCCACTACGGATACAGTGTTAACGGAGTAGCAGCACTTCACACTGAAATCTTGAAAAATTCTGAGTTGAAAGCTTTCTACGACCTTTACCCAGAAAAATTCAACAACAAAACAAACGGGATCACTTTCCGTCGTTGGCTCATGCATGCTAACCCAAGATTGTCTCACTACTTGGATGAGATTCTTGGAGATGGTTGGCACCATGAAGCAGATGAGCTTGAAAAACTTTTGTCTTATGAAGACAAAGCAGCTGTCAAAGAAAAATTGGAAAGCATCAAGGCTCACAACAAACGTAAATTGGCTCGTCACTTGAAAGAACACCAAGGTGTGGAAATCAATCCAAACTCTATCTTTGATATCCAAATCAAACGTCTTCACGAGTACAAACGCCAACAAATGAACGCTTTGTACGTAATCCACAAATACCTTGACATCAAAGCTGGTAACATCCCTGCTCGCCCAATTACAATCTTCTTTGGTGGTAAAGCAGCTCCAGCCTACACAATCGCTCAAGACATCATCCACTTGATCCTTTGCATGTCAGAAGTGATTGCTAACGATCCAGCAGTAGCTCCACACTTGCAAGTAGTTATGGTTGAAAACTACAACGTTACTGCAGCAAGCTTCCTTATCCCGGCATGTGATATCTCTGAACAAATCTCACTTGCTTCTAAAGAAGCTTCAGGTACTGGTAACATGAAATTCATGTTGAACGGAGCTTTGACACTTGGTACTATGGACGGTGCTAACGTGGAAATCGCTGAGTTGGTTGGAGAAGAAAACATCTACATCTTCGGTGAAGATTCAGAAACTGTTATCGACCTTTACGCAAAAGCAGCATATAAATCAAGCGAATTCTACGCTCGTGAAGCTATCAAACCATTGGTTGACTTCATCGTTAGTGATGCAGTTCTTGCAGCTGGAAACAAAGAGCGCTTGGAACGTCTTTACAATGAATTGATCAACAAAGACTGGTTCATGACTCTTCTTGATTTGGAAGACTACATCAAAGTCAAAGAGCAAATGCTTGCTGACTACGAAGACCGTGACGCATGGTTGGATAAAGTCATCGTTAACATTTCTAAAGCAGGATTCTTCTCATCTGACCGTACAATCGCTCAGTATAACGAAGATATCTGGCACTTGAACTAATACTCTTCGAAAATCTCTTCAAACCATGTCAGCTTTATCTGCAACCTCAAAGCTGTGCTTTGAGCAACCTGCGGCTAGCTTCCTAGTTTGCTCTTTGATTTTCATTGAGTATAAGATACAAGATTTATACTAATACATTTTGTAAAAAAGCGAGTTTCAATTGAAATTCGCTTTTTTAAATGTTGTGGATTTTAGTCAATCCTGTCTAAAAATAGAGAAATTATAGATACAGTGAAGGCTTTAAATGCTGGTTTTTACTGTCTTCAGCCTTATACCCCTTGTATTCGCTTACATAAAGTATTATAATATAATTGTAGGAAAGAAGGTGTTTTTATGTGGAAAAAATATTTTTCAAAATATAAATGGACGGATTTATTTTGGATTTTATTTGTTATTTTGACCTGCCTCTATATAGGTAACCATGATTTGTTTCCTCTCAATCATCAAGAAATCTCTCTTCGAGGTAGTTTCTGGGGGTCTGTACTTGCCTTATATCACTTGCTATTTATTGATAAGTTTGTTATCTCGAATCGAAAATAAATATGAGGTATATGCCTGACTGGCTACTTTTAATATTGATTTTGGAGGAAGATTTTGTCTCTATTATTTATTATTTTAAATTTATCTATTTTGTACAAGATTTATTCTTTGAGACGGGAAAAATCGAAATACTTGATTTATACGGCCTATATCATATTTGGGGTAAATGTACTATATGGTATTCAATGGTTATTAAAAGAACTGATTTCAACTATTTCCACTTAATATGTATGGAAACTCCAGTGATTTTTGCATAACAAAACGCATAAGATTAAGGTTTGAGTACCTGTTCTTATGCGTTTTTGTAATATTGAAGATTTTCGGTAAGTTTTATACCTTTGGGAAGTCTAGTTTAGAATGCTTTCCCAACCAGAATCTCAGCCTCAATAGTAATCTCTGTCAGTTGGCTCCAGTCAATCTTGCTCTGGTCAACGTGAAAGAGGAGAGGAGTCATACTGAGTAGGGCTTGGAGTTGTTCTACTGTGATAGTCTTAGTCAGAGAGGCAGTTTGGTTAGATAGGATGGTAAAGTGTTCTTGGAAATGATTTTTGATATTTTGGTTGGAATAGTCCTTGTTTGTCAGCTGGTCTTGTACCTTCTGACGGATTTCCTTGAGGTGATTTTCAGTTGGGATAACCTTGATCAAGATACCGTCTTTGGATAAAACGCGACGAAATTCTCCATAGTTGGCAGGTGAAAAGATATCTAGTAGGATATCCATGCTGGTGTCTTTTATAGGAAGACGAGCCAAGTCACCAACGAACCAATTGACTGCCCAGTTGGGTTCACTTTTAGCAGCGATTTGGACTGAATCTTTGGAGATGTCAAAGGCATAGAAAGTTTTTTCAGAGTGACTTTCTTGTAGTTTGCGAGAATAGAATCCTTCACCACAACCGATATCCAAAATTGTTGTGGTTGTTTTTGAGCTTGCAAGCAAGTCAGATACAGCATCTAAGATAGCTTGGTAAAAGCCGACTTCTAGGATTTGTTGACGGTTTTGAAAATTTTCCTTGTCATAGTTAGCAGATTGCTTGATTTGAGGTGCTAGATTGACATAGCCAAATTTCGCCAAGTCAAAAGAATGACGGTTGCAGCATTTGAGACTGCTCTCTACCAGAGTCAGATTTTCTTGGCAGATAGGACAGGCAAAGGCAGCCGCAGAAGCAAAACGCTGGAGTTTAGGTTTGAGGTTTATATTCATAGTTTAAGTGTATCAAAAGAGGTAAATGAAAGCAACTTTAGGATGATTTGTAATAGAATTAAATAGTAGTATAATTACTTTTCAAAGTACCAAAATTAAATTGCTTTTATATCTAAATTGCTATATAATAATAGCTAGGAGGAAATAAGTATGTTAAAAGAAGTATTAACCGTTGCAAAAGTTGCGAAAAAATCATCACTCTTTTTGGGTGGTGTCGCATTTGGTACCCTTGGTTTGAAAATCTTGGCAAGTAAGGAAGCTAAAAAAGGTTATTCTAAAGCTTTGGCTAAGGCTTACAAGTTGAAAGACGAGCTAGATGCATCTGTTTCTGTTGTGAAGCAACATGGAGACGATGTCTTGCAAGATGCCAAATATTTGTACGAGCAAGAGAAAAAAGAAGAGCAATTAGATAGCCTTATAGGAGAATAATATGTCTTTTAAAGTGCTACATAGAGGATACCAACATATCCGACTATCATCTTCTTTTTCACTCACCTTGGATATTCAAGACTATCTTCGTTCCTTGGCGAGAGATGAAAAGGGGATTGAGTCTATCCAGTTTTACATGGATCAACAGCACTTTACTCTACGCATAAAAGAAGGCTTTTCTGTATTAGATAATGCAGAAGCCTTTTTAAAAAGAATTGATAAAGGGAAAGTTTCTGAGTTGATGACTCTTCCCATTCGTAGAGAAGAGAGTGCTTATTCTATTGTTTCAGGTGCAGCGGTTAAGCGTGTACTTTTTCGTAGTTTTGTGCCGTATCCTATTCGCTATATATGGACTTGTTATCAGGCTTTGGGTTATATTAGAGAAGCCTATCAAACACTAGCGCGTAAGGAACTAACGATGGAGGTCTTGGACTGTTCGGCGATTTTATTGTCCTTGTTTATGAACCAATCCAAGACAGCTAGCAATATCATGTTTATGCTTGATTTGGGGAATCATTTAGATCAGTGGTCCTTGAAAAAAACTGCAACGGATTTAGAACAGAGTCTTCTTGCAAAAGAAAGTGATGTATTCTTAGTGCAGGGCGATACGGTCGTTAGTATCAAGAGTTCCGATGTTCAAATAGGAGATGTCTTGGTCCTATCTCAAGGAAATGAAATTCTGTTTGATGGACAAGTAGTTTCAGGTTTAGGTATGGTCAACGAAAGTTCCTTGACAGGAGAGAGTTTTCCAGTTGAAAAAAGAGAGTCTGATTTGGTTTGTGCAAATACAGTATTAGAAACTGGAGAGTTACGCATTCGTGTAACCGATAATCAGATGAACAGCCGAATTTTACAACTGATTGAGTTGATGAAGAAATCTGAAGAAAACAAGAAAACGAAACAACGCTATTTCATCAAGATGGCGGACAAGGTCGTCAAATATAATTTCTTGGGGGCTGGGCTAACTTACCTATTAACAGCTTCTTTTTCTAAGGCTATTTCTTTTCTATTGGTCGATTTCTCCTGCGCTTTGAAAATCTCTACTCCTGTAGCTTATTTGACAGCTATTAAGGAGGGGTTGAATCGTGAGATGGTAATTAAGGATGGAGATGTTCTGGAGAAATATCTGGAAGTTGATACTTTCTTGTTTGATAAGACAGGAACAATCACAACTAGTTATCCTATAGTTGAAAAGGTGTTACCTTTTGGAGACTATAGTGAGGAAGATATTCTCAGAATCAGTGCCTGTCTTGAGGAACACATTTATCATCCTATTGCTAATGCCATCGTCAAGCAAGCTGAGATAGAGGGGATTGAACATGAGGAAATGCATGGGAAACTCCAATATATCGCAAGCAAGGGAATTAAGTCCCATATCGATGGTCAACCAGTTCTTATTGGAAATTATGTCTTGATGCAGGATGAGCAAATTCATATCAGTTCAGAACAAAATGCTTTAATTGAAGAGTACAAGAGTCACTACAATCTCTTATTCTTAGCCTACCAGAATGAATTGATTGGAATGTTCTGCATTCATACTCCTTTGAGAAAAGAAGCAAAAGCAGCCTTGGAGAAACTTAAGGCACAAGGGAAAAAATTGATTCTGGCAACAGGGGACACCTTGGTTAGAACAGAGGCATTAGTCAAAGATTTGCCCTTTGATCAGGTCTATACAGACTTGAAACCTGATGGAAAATTTGAGTTAGTAGAGGAACTACAGAAAGCAGGTCACACTATTTTGATGGTTGGAGATGGATTGAATGACTCAGCGGCTCTAACCCTATCAGATATCGGTGTGGTGATGAATGAGAGTGCAGATATTTCTAAGCAGATGAGTGATATCTTATTGTTAGATAATCGTTTGGATTTCTTCCAAGAGTTGGATTGGCTATCATCATCTTTGCAAACACTCATCAAGAAGAATATTCAAGATACCGTTGTCGTAAATAGTAGTTTGATTGGCTTTGGCTTGTTTAATTGGCTCAGTCCTTCAAATCTTTCTATCTTACATAATCTAACAACCTTACGTATTGTACTGCGTAGCCTGTCTATTAAGGGATAGGTGGGGACTATTAACAGCAAAAAGGAGTTACCTTTCTCGAGGGTAACTCCTTTTTTTATAGGTAAATGTTGAACAATTTAGTAAGTTAATACAAAGTATTTTTTCTTTCCACGACGGATAACAGTCAGTTCATTCTCTAACTTATCTGCGTCACTCAAGACATAGTCAAGGTCTTGGATACGGTCGCCGTTGACGTAGATAGCTCCGTTTTGGACATCTTCACGGGCTTGGCGTTTTGAGTTAACCACACCAGATGACACGAGCAGTTCCACGATATTGTGGTTTTCGTCTGCTTGAACTTGGTAGTTTGGCACACCACGAAGTCCTTGTTTAAGTTCTTTAACAGAAAGGTTTTTGATGTTTCCTGCAAAGAGCTGCTCAGTGATGTTGAGGGCTTCTTTGTAGGCTTCTTCGCCGTGAACAAGTGTAACGACTTCACGAGCCAAGACTTTTTGAGCCAAGCGTTCGTGTGGCGCTGCTTCAAATTGTTTACGAATGTCTTCAATCTCATCAAGTGACAAGAAAGTAAAGATCTTCAAGAAGCGAACAGCGTCAGCGTCCATAACATTCATCCAGAATTGGTACATTTCGTATGGAGAGGTCTTTTCAGGATTGAGCCAGACTGCGTTTCCTTCTGATTTACCAAACTTCTTACCAGTTGCATCTGTGATAAGCGGAACTGTGATAACGTGTCCAGTCTTGTCAGCTTTACGACGAAGCAATTCGGTACCAGCTGTCATATTTCCCCACTGGTCAGAACCACCGATTTGAAGAGTGACATTATGGTCTTGGTTAAGGACGAAGAAGTCGTACCCTTGCATGATTTGGTAAGCGAACTCAGTGTAAGAAATCCCTGTTTCAATCCGTTTTTTCACAGACTCCTTACTCATCATGTAGTTGACAGTGAAGTATTTTCCAATATCACGGAGGAAGTCAATGAAGCTGATGCTGCCAAACCAGTCGTAGTTGTTGACCATGACAGCCTTGTTTTCCCCATTTTCAAAGTCAAGAAAACGAGAAAGTTGTCCTTGGATAGACTTGACCCAGCCATCTACTGTGTCTTTTGTTTGGAGACTACGTTCAGCATCTTTGAAGGACGGATCTCCGATGAGACCTGTAGCACCGCCAACGAGCGCATAAGGTTTGTGACCTGCTAGTTGCAAGCGACGACTTGTCAAGATTGCGACAAGATGGCCTAGGTGAAGGCTGTCAGCAGTTGGATCGTAGCCAGTATAATAAGAAACTTGACCTTCTTCTAGGGCTTTACGCAAAGCTTCTTCATCAGTCGTTTGAAAAATCAAACCACGCTCTTTTAGCTCATCAAAAATGTGCATGTGTCTTTTCTCCTTTTTAAAATTATTGTTTCTAACTATTGTATCACAAACTTGGGCAATAGCCTAGCAGAATAGGGAAGAAAGTGGCTATTTTATTGAAAGTTTCCCTTTTGTGGTATAATAGATAGAGTGAGGAAGTCCATGCAAAATCAATTAAATGAATTAAAACGAAAAATGCTGGAATTTTTCCAGCAAAAACAAAAACATAAAAAATCAGCTAGACCTGGAAAGAAAGGTTCGAGTACCAAAAAATCTAAAACCTTAGATAGGCCAGCCATTTTTCCAGCTATTTTACTGAGTATAAAAGCCTTATTTAACTTACTCTTTGTGCTTGGTTTTCTAGGAGGAATGTTGGGAGCCGGGATTGCTTTGGGGTACGGAGTGGCCTTATTTGACAAGGTTCGGGTGCCTCAGACAGAAGAATTGGTACATCAGGTCAAGGACATCTCTTCTATTTCAGAGATTACCTATGCGGATGGGACGGTAATTGCTTCCATAGAGAGTGATTTGTTGCGCACTTCTATCTCATCTGAGCAAATTTCGGAAAATCTGAAGAAGGCTATCATTGCGACGGAAGACGAACACTTTAAAGAACATAAGGGTGTAGTACCCAAGGCGGTGATTCGTGCGACCTTGGGGAAATTTGTAGGTTTGGGTTCCTCTAGTGGGGGTTCAACCTTGACCCAGCAACTGATTAAACAGCAGGTGGTTGGGGATGCGCCGACCTTGGCTCGTAAGGCGACAGAGATTGTGGATGCTCTTGCCTTGGAACGCGCCATGAATAAAGATGAGATTTTAACGACCTATCTCAATGTGGCTCCCTTTGGCCGAAATAATAAGGGGCAGAATATTGCAGGAGCTCAGCAGGCGGCTGAGGGGATTTTCGGTGTCGATGCCAGTCAGTTGACTGTTCCTCAAGCAGCATTTTTAGCAGGACTTCCACAGAGTCCCATTACTTACTCTCCTTATGAAAATACTGGGGAGTTGAAGAGTGATGAAGACCTAGAAATTGGCTTAAGACGGGCTAAGGCAGTTCTTTACAGTATGTATCGTACAGGTGCCTTAAGCAAGGACGAGTATTCTCAGTACAAGGATTATGACCTTAAACAGGACTTTTTACCATCGGGCACGGTCACAGGAATTTCACGAGACTATTTATACTTTACAACTTTGGCAGAAGCTCAAGAACGTATGTATGACTATCTAGCTCAGAGAGACAATGTCTCCACTAAGGAATTGAAAAATGAGGCAACTCAGAAGTTTTATCGTGATTTGGCAGCCAAGGAAATTGAAAATGGTGGTTATAAGATTACTACTACCATAGACCAGAAAATTCATTCTGCCATGCAAAATGCGGTTGCTGACTATGGCTATCTTTTAGACGATGGAACAGGTCGTGTAGAAGTAGGAAATGTCTTGATGGACAACCAAACAGGTGCTATTCTAGGCTTTGTAGGTGGTCGTAATTATCAAGAAAATCAAAATAATCATGCCTTTGATACCAAACGCTCACCAGCTTCTACTACCAAGCCTTTGCTGGCCTACGGTATTGCTATTGATCAGGGCTTGATGGGAAGCGAAACGATTCTATCTAACTATCCAACAAACTTTGCTAATGGTAATCCGATTATGTATGCTAATAGCAAGGGAACAGGAATGATGACCTTGGGAGAAGCTCTGAACTATTCATGGAATATCCCTGCTTACTGGACCTATCGTATGCTCCGTGAAAAGGGTGTTGATGTCAAGGGTTATATGGAAAAGATGGGTTACGAGATTCCTGAGTACGGTATTGAGAGCCTGCCAATGGGTGGTGGTATTGAAGTCACAGTTGCCCAGCATACTAATGGCTATCAGACCCTAGCTAATAACGGAGTTTATCATCAGAAACATGTGATTTCTAAAATTGAAGCAGCAGATGGTAGAGTGGTGTATGAGTATCAGGATAAACCAGTTCAAGTCTATTCAAAAGCTACTGCGACAATTATGCAGGGCTTGCTGCGAGAAGTTCTATCCTCTCGTGTGACAACAACCTTCAAGACGAATCTGACTGTTTTAAATCCTACTCTGGCTAATGCAGATTGGATTGGGAAGACTGGTACAACCAACCAAGACGAAAATATGTGGCTCATGCTTTCGACACCTAGATTAACCCTAGGTGGCTGGATTGGGCATGATGATAATCATTCATTGTCACGTAGAGCAGGTTATTCCAATAACTCTAATTACATGGCTCATCTGGTAAATGCGATTCAGCAAGCCTCACCAAGCATTTGGGGGAACGAGCGCTTTACTTTAGATCCTAGTGTAGTGAAATCGGAAGTCTTGAAATCAACAGGTCAAAAACCAGGGAAGGTTTCTGTTGAAGGAAAAGAAGTAGAGGTCACAGGTTCGACTGTTACCAGCTATTGGGCTAATAAGGCAGGAGCGCCAACGACCAGTTATCGCTTTGCTATTGGTGGAAGTGATGCGGATTATCAGAATGCTTGGTCTAGCATTGTGGGGAGTCTACCAACTCCATCAAGTTCCAGCAGTTCAAGTAGTAGTTCTAGCGATAACAGTAACTCAAGTACTACACGACCTTCTTCTTCAAGGGCGAGACGATAATTCTCTAAATGAAGTGGCCAATCAATGGATTGCCACTTTTTTCCTTTCGTGTTACAATAAGGGTATGAATCAGTATCAGAAAAAGATTGTTAACGGAAAAATTTATTCGCTCCTATCCGGCTTAATATGGGGAATCTGTGGAATTTTAGGAGAGTACTTCTTTACTCATTATCAGGTGTCTTCGGGCTGGATTACCTCTATGCGTTTGACACTGGCAGGGAGTCTTGTACTCATTTGGTCTGCAATACAATTAAAATCGCAAGTGCTAGATATTTGGCGAGATAAGAAAAATTACCTGCCCTTTTTGGCCTACGCTATTTTAGGGATTTTTTCAGTCCAGTATTTTTTCTATCTCTGTGTAGAATACTCAAATGCAGCGACAGCGACTATTTTACAGTTTATCAGTCCTGTCTTTATCCTCTTTTACAATCGCTTGGTTTATCAAAAACGAGCGTCAAAAAGTGCTATTTTCTATGTTTTGATTGCTATGCTGGGTGTTTGCTTGATGGCGACAAAGGGAGATCTCTCTCAGTTATCCATGACACCACTAGCCCTTGTGACGGGCTTACTGAGTGCTATGGGTGTTATGTTTAATGTTATCTTGCCCCAGCCTTTTGCGAAGCGCTATGGTTTTGTTCCTACGGTTGGGTGGGGGATGATTTTGGCAGGTTTATTTAGCAATGTTCTCTCGCCAGTGCATCAGCTTTCCTTTACTCTTGATATTTGGAGTATCTTGATTTGTCTCATTATCGCTTTCTTTGGGACGGCTTTTGCTTTTTTTATTTCCATGAAGGCGGTGTCCTTGGTTTCTCCTTTGGTGGTTTCCGTTATCAGTGCCAGTGAACCTCTCTCTTCTGCTCTCTTGAGTGTTTTGTTCTTAGGCCTGGTAGTGGATTGGTCACTCCTTCTAGCTATGGCCTTGATTATTTTACCCATGATATTTTTGTCTATAGAAGAAGCGAAAGAAAGTAGATAAAAAGTCTTTTCTTAATTCTAAAAGTGTGCTATACTAGAATAGTCAATAAAACACGGGGAGATAGTTGTGAAGAGTGTTTTTAGGTTGTATCGGTAGGGGTTTGCTTTTACCGACAGCACGTTTTATCTCACATCCCTAAAAAATCATACCTAAAAACAGACAAAAAGGCTTCAAATTTGAGGCTTTTTTTGGTAGAATAGTTATCATTATAAAGAATGAGAGGTTTTTTTATGACTGCTACAAAAATGAATGCTCAAGAAATTATCCAATTTATCGCTAATGCTGAGAAGAAAACCAGTGTGAAAGTAACTTTTGAGGGACAACTCGCAACTGCTGTACCTAGCTCGGTTGTTAGACTAGGGAATGTTTTATTTGGAGACTGGAAGGACGTGGCTCCGCTTCTCAATGGTTTGGTAGAAAATCAAGACTATGTTGTTGAGCAAGATGCTCGCAATTCTGCAGTTCCTTTGCTAGATAAACGTGCTATCAACGCTCGTATCGAGCCAGGCGCTATTATCCGTGACCAGGTAGAAATTGGTGACAATGCTGTTATCATGATGGGAGCTGTTATCAATATCGGTGCTGAAATCGGTGCAGGAACCATGATTGACATGGGGGCTATCCTTGGTGGCCGTGCCATCGTTGGGAAAAATAGCCACGTTGGTGCAGGTGCAGTTTTAGCAGGTGTGATTGAGCCAGCTAGCGCAGAACCAGTCCGTGTTGGAGACAATGTTCTTATCGGTGCCAATGCAGTGGTTATTGAAGGAGTCCAAATCGGTAGTGGTTCAGTTGTCGCAGCAGGAGCTATCGTTACCCAAGATGTTCCAGAAAATGTAGTAGTAGCAGGTGTTCCAGCTCGAATTATCAAAGAGATTGATGCCCAAACTCAACAAAAAACAGCGCTAGAGGATGCGCTTCGTACCTTGTAATTTGTAAAAGAAAAATAGAGGCGGGACCCTTTTTCCAGCCTCTTTCTGCTATATAGGAGGATAGATAGATGTTAGATTTGATTCAGACTAGACGAGATTTGCACCAGATTCCAGAGATTGGCTTGGAGGAGTTCAAGACTCATGCTTATTTGCTAGATGTGATTGAGAAATTGACTGCGGGCAAGAATTTTGTTCAAGTTCGTACTTGGCGGACAGGGATTTTGGTTTATTTGCAGGGAAGTCAGCCAGAGCGTACCATTGGTTGGAGAACAGATATTGATGGCCTGCCTATCGTCGAACAAACAGGCCTTCCTTTTGCTTCTCAGCATCAAGGTCGCATGCATGCTTGTGGACATGATTTTCATATGACTATTGCCTTAGGCTGTCTAGAGCGCGCCCTTGAGGAGCAACCAAAGAACAATCTGCTCTTTCTGTTTCAACCTGCTGAAGAAAATGAAGCTGGTGGCATGCTTATGTATGAGGATGGCGCTTTTGGAGACTGGTTGCCAGACCAGTTTTATGGGCTCCATGTGCGACCAGATCTGAAGGTTGGACAGATTGCGACCAATACTCATACACTCTTTGCAGGGACCTGTGAGGTGAAGATTCGTTTCAAAGGCAAAGGTGGCCACGCAGCTTTTCCTCATGAAGCTAATGACGCCTTGGTGGCGGCTAGTTACTTTGTGACCCAGGTGCAGTCAGTTGTCAGCCGCAATGTCAACCCAATAGAGGGAGCAGTGGTGACCTTTGGTCTTTTCCAAGCTGGAACAACCAACAATGTCATCACAGACACAGCCTTTTTACATGGAACTATTCGGGCCTTGACTCAGGACATGAGTCTCTTGGTACAAAAGCGGGTCAAAACAGTTGCAGAAGGAGTTGCAGCTGCCTTTGATATGGAAGTCGAAGTGGAACTCAAACAAGGTGGATACCTACCTGTTGAGAACCATCCAGCCTTGGCGCGTGAACTAATGGACTTTTTTGAAGAGAAAGACGGAATTGAGTTGATTGATATCGAGCCTGCTATGACAGGCGAGGACTTTGGTTATCTCCTTTCAAAGGTTGATGGCGTGATGTTTTGGCTGGGTATCGATAGTCCCTACGCCCTTCATCACCCTCAGATGGCTCCTAAGGAAGAAGCATTAGCTATTGGGGTGGATGCGGTCTCTAGTTTCCTGAAAAAGAAGGCAGCAGAGTAGAGGGGTTGTCTATGAAATCGGAACTACGCAAGCAAGTCTTGCAAGAAATGAAGGCTATCCCTCGACAGCAAAAACAGTTTATAGACCAAACTTTAACTGAGCGGCTTTTACACCATCCCTTCTACCAAGAAGCCAAGGTCATCGCAACCTATCTCTCTTTTCCGCACGAATTTCAAACGCAGGGATTGATTGAGCAGGCGCTGAGGGACGGCAAGAAGGTTCTGATACCCAAAACCTATTCCAAGGGGCGCATGGACTTTGTGGTCTATGATCTGCAACAACTGGTCAAAACTTCCTTTGGCTTACTGGAACCACAGGGAAATTTAGAAGTGGTAGATGCCTCTCAGATTGATTTGATTCATGTCCCAGGGCTGGCTTTTACGATGGAAGGCTATCGGATTGGCTATGGCGGAGGTTATTATGACCGCTATCTGGAATATTTTTCTGGTCATACTTTGAGTACGATATATCCTTGTCAAATTCAGGACTTTATTCCTGAAAATCATGATATTCCTGTTCAGGAGGTACTGATTGATGAAAGAAATCTTTGATAGGCGTTACCCTGTGACGAGTTTCTTTCTTTTAGTGACGGCCGTGGTATTTCTACTAATGTTGGTAACTACAGGAGGAAACTTTGACAGGGCGGATACTCTATTTCGATTTGGAGCCATGTATGGGCCTGCCATTCGCCTCTTTCCCGAGCAAATTTGGCGTCTCTTTTCGGCTATTTTTGTTCATATTGGGTGGGAGCATTTCATTGTTAATATGCTTTCACTTTATTATCTTGGAAGGCAGGTAGAGGAGATTTTCGGTTCTAAGCAGTTTTTCTTTCTCTATCTTTTATCAGGAATGATGGGCAATCTCTTTGTTTTTGTATTTAGTCCCAAATCCTTAGCAGCAGGTGCATCCACCTCTCTTTATGGTCTATTTGCCGCGATTATCATTCTTCGCTATGCAACTCGTAATCCTTATATCCAACAGCTAGGACAGTCTTATCTGACACTTTTTGTGATTAACATTATTGGAAGTGTTCTGATTCCAGGAATCAGCCTAGCAGGCCATATCGGAGGTGCAGTTGGTGGCGCATTTCTAGCAATTATCTTTCCAGTTAGAGGAGAAAGACGGATGTATAGTGCTAGTCAGAGACTGGTAGCGTTAGTCTTGTTCGTAGGACTCGCAGTCTTACTTCTCTACAAGGGAATGGGATGAAAATTTGTGGAATGAAAAAAGATAAGGCATTTTTTGAACCTTATCTTTTTTTATTTTATACTCAATGAAAATCAAAGAGCAAACTAGGAAGCTAACCGCAGGCTATACTTGAGTACGGCAAGGTGAAGCTAACGTGGTTTGAAGAGATTTTCGAAGAGTATTATTCCTTCTCAGCCAATTCTTTTCCCAGTTGGATGAGGTAATCTTTTAAGTCATCTTTGACTTGTGGATGTTTGAGGGCGTAGTCAATAGATGTTTTCATAAATCCAAACTTATCCCCAACGTCGTAACGAGCTCCTGTAAATTCACGGGCAAAAACACGCTGTGTTTTATTGAGCGTATCAATAGCATCAGTAAGTTGGATTTCATTTCCAGCACCAGGAGCTTGCTTTTCGAGGATATCAAAAATCTCAGGTGTGAGTAGATAGCGACCGATGATTGCCAAATCACTTGGTGCATCTTCGGGAGCTGGTTTTTCAACGAAAGTTTCGACACTGTAGAGACCATTAATCCCTTCACCTTGAGGAGCGATAACTCCATATGATGAAACATCTTCGTGTGGTACGGGCATGACAGCAATGGTTGATGCGTGTGTCTTTTCGTAATCATTCATCAGTTGTTTTGTCAAAGGAACGGCATTCTCGTCTGTGATGTCCATAAGGTCATCACCCAGCATAACAACGAAGGGCTCATTCCCCACAAAAGCTTTGGCTTGTAAGACAGCGTCTCCAAGACCACGAGGGTGAGTTTGGCGGATGAAATGAAGGCGCATACCAGTTGCTTCATCTACTAATTTTAACAGATCTGTTTTCCCTTTTTCTTTGAGATTATATTCCAATTCAAAGTTTGAATCAAAGTGGTCCTCAATAGAACGTTTTGATTTACCAGTGACAACCAGAATATCTTCAATGCCTGATTTAAGAGCTTCTTCTACGATAAACTGGATAGTTGGTTTATCTACAATTGGCAACATTTCTTTAGCAAGTGCCTTGGTGGCTGGTAAGAAACGAGTCCCGAGTCCAGCGGCAGGGATGACTGCCTTTCTAACTTTTGATGTCATAAGAATCCTTTCTTTAGAGGGTTAAGACCACTCATTTTCTGCTTTAAATTCATTGTTCATGATATCATAAATGGCATCTTTGATGTTGGTTCCGTGATAAATAACTTGGTAAATGGCCTGTGTAATTGGCATATAGACTCCAAGTTCTTGCGCTAGTTCATAGGCTGCTCGAGTCGTTGAAATCCCTTCAATCACCATGCCCATATTGGCTTCGATATCAGCTAGGGATTCTCCCCGACCAAGGGCATCTCCAGCTCTCCAGTTACGAGAGTGGATGGAGGTTCCTGTTACGATCAAATCTCCCACACCAGATAAGCCGCTATAGGTCAATGGACTGGCCCCGAGTGCTACCCCTAGGCGGGTGATTTCTGCCAAGCCTCGAGCGATGATGGCTGCCTTGGCATTGTCACCAAATCCCAAACCATGTAAAGCTCCGGCGCCAACAGCGATAATGTTTTTAAGAGCACCAGCGGTTTCAACCCCGATAACATCCGTATTGGTATAAAGTCGGAAGTAGTGATTACTAAAGAGTTCTTGAACGTATTGAGCCGTTTGTAAATCTTTAGAAGCAGCAGTGATTAAAGTTAGGTCACGTACAATGGTCTCTTCTGCATGACTAGGGCCTGAAACAACGACAATATCACTGCGGAGATGTTCAGGAATTTCTTCTTCAAGGATGGTTGATAATCGTTTATGGCTATCAGGTTCTAATCCCTTTGATGCGTGCATGATGATAGCCTTATGGTCCAATGTTTGTGCAACTTGTTGGGCAACAAGTCGTGTCACTTTTGTTGGGACAACAAACAAAATCGCATCCACATCTCTCAGTGCCTCTGCTAAGTCGGTGTAGGCAATGATATTTTTATCTAGAACGACATCTTTAAAGTAGTGTTTGTTAGTATGATAGGTATTAATTTCATTGATTTGTTCGGGAATGTTTCCCCAAATACGTACCTCGTGTCCATTGTCATTTAAGACTTGTGAAAGGGCAGTTCCCCAAGAACCAGGCCCCAAGACGGCGATGGTTTGTTTTTCCATGATTTCCTCCTTGATAGAGTTCTTTCTCTTATTCTATCATATTCTAGGGGATTTTGCACTTTCATTACTGGGGTATGGTGGAAAAATGCACAAAAACCGAGACGAAGGGATAAACTCTTAGTCTTTAGTTAAAGTGAGAAGAAATCTGATAGATAGTTTGATTCAGTATATGCTTATAATAGAGGTAAACAACTCAGGAGGTTCTTGTAGCTTGCGAGAGTTTGGCGAAAAAATTAAAAGATTACGTTTGGCTAAAAAAATCAGTCGTTCAGAATTTTGTGGCGATGAGTCTGAATGAAGTATCCGTCAATTAATTAGAATTGAAAATGGAGAATCCAGACCAATACTAACAAAGTTAAAATATATTGCTGAACGTTTGGAGGTTGAAGATTACAAGTTGATGCCAAGTTATATAGAGTTGGATAAGGAATACCTAGAATTGAAGTATTTCTTGATGAGGACTCCTACATACGAAGATGAAACTATCGCCCAAAAGAAAGAGAGTGTTTTTGATAAGATTTTTGAAGAGTATTATGATAGGCTACCTGAGGAAGAAAGATTTATCATCCCAAATTATTCATATCTGGCACTAACGAACTACACAGTTCAAAAATTACCAGAAAAGCTAGTTAAACTACTGTCCTTCTGGTGATTTTGCTTAATTTCTGATGTTCGAGACATGATTGAGGAGATTTGTCTTGATTTTTTCCTAAAAAAGGGCAGACTCCTCCCTTGGTTTGATGCTCGATTTTTAAAATAAGGTGACTTATTCTGTTAGGCATGTTTTCCCCTGCCCTCTAGCTCTATATGGAACAGGGAGTATCAGATTTATCTGGCAGATTGTATCAAATAAGGCTTGAAACTGTTTTGAATAGGAATATAGACTTGAGAATTTGAGAATATGTCGTCTAGCAGTAGAGACATATTTTCCGGCAATATGAAGGAAGAGACGTCGAAAACGCTTGATAGTCAAGGCCTTTACTTCATCACCAGCTAGCTGCTTTAAAAAGAGGTAGAGATTATAAGCCAGACAGCCCATCATCATACGTACTTCATTCTTAATCATGGTCGAACTATCTGTCTTATCCCCAAAGAATCCTGCTTTCCTTTCTTTGATAAAGTTTTCAGCATTCCCTCGTTCACGATAGAATTGAAACAGCTCCTCACTATCTACACTGCTTAAATTGGTCAAATGAACTTTTTTACAACCATAAAAAAGAGCACTTAATCGTACTCTTCTCTTTTAAGGATTAGTTGAATTAATTCAAATCCACTAGTTCTCCTGTTTCTAGGTAGACTAGGCGTTCACAAATGTTAGCAATGTAATCAGCGAAGCGTTCCAGATGCCCTATGATATAAAGGTATTGAGTTCCATTGGGAATTGAGGTTTCTTGGTCTTTCATAAGTCCAATGATTTCCTTTGATAAGGCATAATAATATTGGTCAATCTGTTCATCTTTTTGAGCAATACTAATAGCTTTTGAGGCTTGGTGCAAAGGAAAGGCAACCAATAAATCGGCTAGCATGCTGAGGGATAATTTACCCATTTGGTGTAACTGTTCTTCGTCAGGGGCTAGTTGATTTTCTTTTAGTTGCAAAACAGCTTTGGCAATGCCTGCCATATGGTCTCCCATACGTTCAAGGTCTGAACAAGAAGACATGATGCTAATCACAAATCGAAGGTCAGACACTTGTGGCTGCTGCAAGGCTAACAAACGGGCACAGGTCAATTCGATAGCGCTTTGACCTTGGTTGATAGCATGATCCTTATTGATAATTAGCTCTGCCATCTCCTTGTCTTTGGAGGCTAAGGCCAGTAAGGCTTTTGAAGCTGTTTCAAGGACAAGTTGTCCTAGTCCTAAAAAGGATTGTTCTAATTCATGCAATTCTAAATCAAATTGATTTCTCATAGGTTTTTCCTTCCTTATCCGAACCGTCCTGAAATATAGTCTTCTGTGCGCTGATCTTTTGGATTGGTAAACACGTCAACGGTATCTCCAAATTCGCAAATTTCTCCTGTTAAGAAAAAAGCAGTTTTATCTGAAATACGTGAAGCTTGTTGCATGTTATGGGTAACAATGATAATCGTATAATCCTTTTTTAGTTGCTGAATGAGGTCTTCAATTTTTAAAGTGGAGATAGGGTCTAAGGCTGAAGTCGGCTCATCCATTAACAGAATATCAGGTTCTACTGCTAAAGCTCGCGCAATGCAAAGGCGTTGCTGCTGACCGCCTGATAAGGACATGGCACTCTTTTTAAGATTATCTTTGACTTCGTCCCAAATGGCTGCCCCTTTTAAAGATTTTTCCACTAAGGCATCTAATTGTTTTTTGTCTCGAATACCATGTGTCCTTGGGCCATAAGCCACGTTATCATAGATAGACATGGCAAAGGGATTAGGCTGTTGAAAAACCATCCCTACACGCTTACGTAGCTGATTAAGGTTGAATTTGCTACTATAAATATCTTGCTCATCTAAGAGGACTTGGCCTTCAATATGGCAAGAAGGAACCAAATCGTTCATCCGATTAAGGGTTTTTAGAAAAGTTGATTTACCACAACCAGATGGGCCTATCAAGGCAGTAATCTGTCTTTCTGGTAATTGAATCGAAATATTTTTTAAGGCTTGAAAGTCCCCGTAAAATAAGTCTAGGTGTCTGACTGAAAATGTTCCCATACTAGGAAGCTCCTTTCACAAGTTTCCGAGATAATAAGCTTGATAGAGTATTTATCATTAAAACAGTAATAATCAAAATCACGCCGGTAGCATAGGCTTCATTGACATGTAGCCCCTCACTTGACAGCATATACATATGTAGGGCTAGAGAACGGCCTGAAGACATGAGACTACTTGGCGTATTGGTAGAGGTACCTAATGTATACATGAGGGCAGCTGTTTCACCAACGATACGGCCAATAGCTAGTATCACTCCAGCTAAAATACCTGGCATGGCAACTGGTAGAACAATTCTAAAAACAGTCCGTAACTTACCTGCCCCAAGTCCATAACTTGCTTGACGCATGCTATCACTAACAGATAAAAGGGCTTCTTCTGTTGAGCGAATAATGACTGGCAACACCATGATGACTGAGGTTAAGATTCCTGATAACAGAGAGTATTGAAAACCTAAGAAGACTACAAAGAAGAGCATGCCAAACAGACCAAAAACAATGGAAGGAATCCCAGACAAGGTATCTGAGGCCAATCGCATGATTTTAACACAAAGGGAATCTTTTTTTGTATATTCCACAAGATAAAAACCAGCAAAAATCCCTATGGGCAAGGCTAAAAGAAGAGCACCAAAGACCAGAATAACGGTGGAAATAATCGCTGGCATAAGGGAAATGTTCTCAGAAGTATAAGTCCAAGAAAAGAGGGATAGACTTAGATGAGGTAAGCCTTTGATGAGGATAAAACCAATGATTAAAAAGAGAGAGCCAAAGGTTAAAGCTGAAAAACAATAAACGAGAAGTTTTAGCAGGTATTTACTCATAAGATGATTTTCCTTTCAAGTAGGCAAAGTAGGCATTAATCAAGAGAATAAGGAAAAAGAGAACTGCTGAGGTTGCAATAAGGGCTTCCCTATGCTGACCTGATGCGTAAGCCATTTCCAGAACAATATTGGTTGTTAAGGTTCTGGTTCCTGAAAAGAGTCCACTTGGAATAATCGGCTGGTTGCCTGCCACCAAAATAACTGCCATGGTTTCGCCTACTGCGCGACCGATTCCTAAAATAACTGCTGATAAAATACCAGATCTCGCAGCTGGCAAGATGACACTAAAAATACTCCGTTCATGACTAGCTCCTAGAGCCAAGCTACCAGAATAATACGTTTTGGGAATTGTTCGGATAGCAGATTCTGACAAACTGATAATGGTTGGCAAAATCATTATTCCTAATAGTAACGAAGCGGTTAGGACACTCATGCCATTTCCTAAAAAGGTTCTAATCCAAGGCACCAATAATTGTAGGCCGAAAAAACCATAAACAATAGATGGAATGGCCGCCATCAAGTTGATAGCTGATTTTAAGAAGCCATAGACGGGCTTTGGACAATAATAAACCATAAACACCGATGTCAAGATGCCTGTTGGCACCCCAATCACAATCGCTCCTAAGGTAATTAATAAGGAACCAACAATCATTGGTAAAATACCATAGCTTGCCGGATTGTTCGTTGGCGACCAATCACTGCCTAATAAAAAACGGGTAAAGCCGTAGTTAGCCATGAAAGGCAAGCCATTACTAAAAATAAAGAAACAGATTAGCAAAATAGCTACAACAGCTACTGCTGCACTCATGAAAAAAATTGCCCTAAAAACTGCTTCCTTGAAGGCTTGTTTTGTCACATTTTGTCCTTTCTAGTGAAGAAAGTAAGGGAGATGCGACACCTCCCTACTTGCCTTCTTTATCTTATTGTACGATGAAACGTCTGCATCTCTTTAGAGATTTATGGAGCAAACATTTTATTTAATTTTGTCCCAGGTGGTTAATTTGCCACTAAAAACGTCTGCAAGTTTAGCCATACTGACTTGGCTTGCCTTATTGTCATTATTGACCACAACAGCAATACCGTCTAAAGCAATAGCATCATGGCTGAGACTCTCACCTTCTTCAGGAGTTAATTCCCTAGAAACCATACCAATATCAGCGGTTTTCTCCTTAGCAGCGGTAATACCTGCTGAAGACCCATTAGAGGTAATATCAATCGTAACTTCGGGATTTTCTTTTTTATAAGCTTCTGCTAATTTTTCCATTAAAGAAGATACTGAAGTGGAACCTACAACAGACAACTTGCCTGATAAGTGTTGGCTTGTATATTCTGTGGTTTCGGTTTTAGCTTCAATAAATTTATTATCTGTGACCACTTGTTGACCTTGTTTGGAGTGGATAAAGCTGATAAAATCTTGACCTAGCTTGGAAAGATTAGAAGACCAAACAATGTTGAAGGGACGTTGAAGAGGGTATTTACCATCTAAAACTGTGTCTCGACTAGCCTTGATACCATCAATCTCTAAAGCCTTGACAGATTTCGTTAAAGATCCCAAGGAGATGTAGCCGATAGCATTAGCATTCCCTTGAACTGCTGAGAGAACACCTTCTGTGCTATTTTGAATCACAGCTGTTTTGGCAGTGTTGTCAATTTTTTTATCACCGTCTTTTTTGAGAATCCCTGTGATTTCTGTGAAGGCACCCCGTGTTCCAGAGCCATTTTCTCGTGAAATCACCTCAATCGTTTCTGAAGCTGACTGTTTGGAAGCAGATGACTGATTGCCACAGGCAACAAGCCCAAATCCTGATAAGCCAATGGCTGCAAGAGTAAGCATTTTTTTGAATTTCATAAGAATCACCTTTATTTCTATGTATTTTCTTGTGTAGGATTACTACACTTATAGTCTAACAAGTCTTTGTAAAGGTTTATCCCTGATTCATGTAAAGATTGTGTAAAGAATCAAAAAAAGCCACTTTTGAAAAGTGGCTGCTCCTAAAAATAGCTTTAAAAATTATTAGTCCTGTGCGAAAGATTGGTTAGGAAGAAAAATCGTGAAGCAACTGCCTCTGCCAAGCTGACTCGTCACCGTGACTTGGCCACCTAATAATTGACTAAGTTCTTTGACAATAGCAAGGCCAAGACCAGTGCCACCAGTTTGTCTGCTTCGACCTTTATTAACTCGGTAAAAACGTTCAAAAATACGATCCTGCTCTAATTGACTAATACCAATCCCTGTATCTGACACAGAAATCTTAATGCCTTCGTTCACCTTTTGGGTCTTGACCTCAATTTTTCCCCCTTGTTCAGTGTAACGGATGGCATTGGTTAAAAGATTGAGTAAGATTTGGGAAAGTAATTGACTATCTGATACGAGAGTGACATCATCTGGCACCTGCACCTTTAGCTGTAAATCCTTCTTCTTGAGCTGAGGTTGCAAGCTTTGAGTCAAATCCTGTACAAATTCTGCCAAAGAAAGGGTCGTCCATTGTACAGGCATTTGTTGAGCCTTAGATAAGGTAAGAAGATGCTCAACAATATGCTCAAGACGCAAGCTTTCTTTGTAAATAATGTCTAGAAAGTCATCCTTGAGCGCTTCTTCTTCAACTGACATCCCCTTAATGGTTTCAGCAAAGCCCTTAATCGAAGTAACTGGTGTCCTCAATTCATGGGAGGCATTTGAAACAAAGGCTAAATTTAACTTTTCATAAGTTCTAATCGTTGTTAAATCATATAGCAAGACGAGCACAGCTTCCACAGATTGGGTGGGGCTAAAAACGGGAACTGCTGTCACTTCTAAAATCAAGTCACCCTCATGAAACCCACTTACTTCTTGTTTTAACCTTGTTTTTTGATCAAAGGCTTGGTGAACTAAATTCCGAATATCCATCCGTTTGAGGTCATCAAGTGAACTTATGTCGCCGTCCACATCGGGAAAATAATGAGGCAGAGAGCGACTGGATAATAACATCTGACCTTGAGCGGAAACTAAAAACGTCCCCATGGTTAGGTGCGACAGAAGAACCTCCATTGTTTCGGCTAGGTCCTTGTATTGCTGATCCTGTTGGGAGACTTTGGTTTTTAGGCCAGACACATACTGAGCCAAAGACTTTAAGTCTTCTTGCCCTTTTTCTAAAAAGTATTCACTACTGGTCAAGAGAGGTTGGTGCAAGGTCTCAAAAGCAACTTCCCATTTCCAAAGGCAAAAGAGCCAGTAGCTACCTAGTCCCAAAGAAAGGGCTAGAAGAAAGAGACCGATGCCTTTACTGATCCAAGTTAATGCCATCCCTGCAATCAGAATGAGGCTAACACTTAGATTGACTAGCCAAAATTGAAGGTAGCGTTTCATCTATAACTCCTTGAACTTATAACCATAACCCCGAATGGTTCGAATAAATTGAGGGGCTTTAGGATTGTCTTCAATTTTTTCCCTCAACTTACCAATATGAACGTCCACCAAACGTGTTTCCTGCCCAAAGTCATACCCCCAGATACGTTCCAAAAGACGCTCTCTAGTCAGTGTCATGTTGGGATGTTTCATAAGATAGAGCAAGAGTTCAAATTCTTTTGGGGTCAAACTCAGTAACTTATTCGCCTTGTAGACTTCATGACGCTCAGGGTATACTTTCAAGGTCCCAAATAGCCAAGAATCGTCAGCGATATTATCTGAATCATCTCCTTCTTGTTCTCCTTTAGTTCGCCTGAGGACAGCCTTGACACGCGCCAGCAATTCTCTAGGGCTAAAAGGCTTGGTCAGGTAGTCATCAGCCCCTAATTCCAAGGCCAAAACCTTATCAAATTCATCACTTTTCGCAGAAACCATCATAATTGGAGTTTTGACGCCTTTGGCTCTCAGCCGCTTACAAACTTCTATGCCATCTAATTGTGGTAACATGATATCAAGCAAGATAAAATCAAAGGGTTCTGTTTCTGCCAAAGCTAAGGCCTTCCGTCCATTTGTTACCAATTGAGTAGAAAAGCCTTCCTTACTTAAATGGTAGTCAAGCAATCTCAGAATGTGTTCTTCATCATCCACTAATAAGACTTGTTTTGTCATCTATTATCTCCTATTGGTAACATTATAACACAATTATCAGAAATCCTAACATTGCTAAATCAGATTAAATTTGCTTATCAAGACTAGGATCTGGTCAAACGCTCAATCATCTCCTTGTGCTCTAGATAGGTCGCCAGTAGATCTACCCTTTCAAATAATTCAAAATCCTCAAATTCAAAACCAGGAGCAACAAGACAAGAAACCAGAGCATAATCCTTATCAACTTCAAGAACTCCTCTCAGTTCTGAGGATACGGTAATGATTGATGCGACGGAAGTAAAAATCAATCGCCTTAAAAAACAATTAGCGAATGATTCTGGTAAAAAGAAATGCCACGCTATGAAGGCTCAAGCGATTGTCACAAGTCCAGGGAGAATTGTTTCTTTGGAGATCGCTGTGAACTATTGTCATGATATGAAGTTGTTCAAAATGAGTCGCAGAAATATCGGACAAGCTGGTAAAATCTTGGCTGACAGTGGTTATCAAGGAATCATGAAGATAGATCCTCAAGCACAAACTCCACGTAAATCCAGCAAACTCAAGCCGCTAATAGCTGAAGATAAAGCCTGTAACCATGCGCTATCTAAGGAGAGAAGCAAGGTTGAGAACATCTTTGCCAAAGTAAAAACGTTTAAAATGTTTTCAACAACCTATCGAAATCATCGTAAACGCTTCGGATTACGAATGAATTTGATTGCTGGTATTATCAATCATGAACTAGGATTCTAGTTTTGCAGGAAGTCTATTATTTGGTTAGGTGAATTAGTGAAGCGTTTAGGCAAGTGTCTCTGGTTACGACGTAAAGAAACATAAATCGATAATATTTATGTTTCTTTACTAGTGAAGCGTCTAAGCAAATCCCTGATAGGATTTGCTTAGACGCTTAGACTACTTTACAATAAAGTGATTAAAAGATTACGACATGAACCAAACCAAATCGATATTATTTGGTTTGGTGAATTAGTAAAGCGATTAGGCAAATCGCCATAGTTACGACGTCATGGTCTCTAAATCGATTATATTTAGAGACCATGACTAGTGAAGCAGTTAGCTAGTCCGCACATACGCGGCTAGCGTCTAACAATTAGGAACTTTAGTTCCAATTGTTAGTACTGAATCACATCTTCTCTGGCGCTTCTACTCCAAGCAAGCGAAGGGCTTCTTTGAGAACGACTGCGGTTGCGTAGCTGAGGGCTAGACGGCTGTCGCGTTCTGGGCTTTCATCCAAGATACGTGTATGTGCATAGTATTTGTTAAAGGATTGAGCTAGGTTAATTGCAAATTTAGCAATGATAGAAGGTTCAAAGTTATCTGCCGCACGGTTGATAATACGTGGGAAGTCTTGAATGAGTTTAATGATTTCCCAGCTTTCAGCATCATTCAAGCTATAGTTGCCAGCTGTTTCTGGTTTGAAATCCGCTTTGCGTAAGATCGATTGGATACGAGCGTAGGCGTATTGAACATAAGGTCCAGTTTCACCCTCGAAGGATACCATGGCCTCTAAGTCGAAGTCATATCCGTTTGTACGGTCAGTCTTGAGGTCATAGAACTTAATGGCTCCAACCCCAACAGCATGTGCTACCTGATCTTTATTTTCAAGTTCAGGATTTTTAGCTTCAATTTGGGCTTTTGCACGACTAATAGCCTCTGCAACAGTGGGCTCTAGCAAGATGACATTCCCTTTACGGGTAGAGAGTTTTTTCCCTTCTTTTGTAACCAAACCAAAAGGAACATGAGTAATGTCGTCACTCCAATCGTAGCCCATCTCTTGCAAGACAGCTTTGAGCTGTTTAAAGTGGGCAGATTGCTCTTGACCAACGACGTAGATAGATTTAGCAAATTGGTATTCGTTTTTACGGTAAAGGGCTGCAGCCAAGTCACGTGTGATATAGAGAGTTGCACCATCAGATTTTTTGATAAGGGCTGGATGTTCAATTCCATATTTCTCAAGATTGACAACTTGGGCACCTTCTGATTCAACAAGAAGGCCTTTTTCAGAAAGAATGTCTACAACTGCATCCATCTTATCGTTGTAGAAGGCTTCTCCGTTATAGCTGTCAAAATCAACCTGCAATTCATTGTAAAGGCGGTTAAATTCCACCAAACTTTCATCACGGAACCATTGCCAGAGAGCGAGGGCTTCCTCATCTCCATTTTCCAGTTTACGGAACCATTCGCGTGCTTCTTCATCCAAGCTAGGGTCATTTTCAGCTTCAGCGTTGATACGGACATAGAGTTTAAGAAGTTCATCGATTGGATGAGCTTTTACAGCTTCTTCGTCGCCCCATTTTTTGTAGGCAACAATCAACATCCCAAACTGTTTACCCCAGTCTCCCAAGTGGTTGACCTTGACTGTTTGATAACCGATTTTTTGGAAAATATGTGATAAGCTATCTCCGATGACAGTTGAGCGCAGGTGACCAATAGAAAATGGTTTAGCGATATTGGGACTAGACATATCGATAACAACATTTTCTTGTTTGCCAATAGTTTGGTCAGCATAGTGTTCTTTTTCAGTGATAACAGCTTGCAATACTTGAGCAGAAATGGCAGATTTATCAAGGAAAAAGTTGACGTAAGGTCCTGTTGCAACAACCTTTTCAAAGGATTGGCTGTTAATTTTTTCAGCCAGTTCAGCCGCGATCATTTGAGGTGCTTTACGTTCGACTTTTGCAAGAGAAAAAGCAGGGAAAGCAATGTCTCCCATTTCTGAGTTTTTAGGGGTTTCCAGTAAATTTAAAATAGCCTCTTGGTCCAGGCTATCAATGACGCTAGCCAATTCGCTAGCAATCAATTCTTTTGTATTCATTAAGAGCTCCTTTTTGGACTTTTCTACTATTTTATCACAATTTTAAAGAAAGAAGAAAAAATTTTTGAAATCTCCCGTTTTTTTGGTATAATATAGTTATAAAAATAGTTATAAATATTCACATAAGAGGATTTTATGAGAAAAAGAGATCGTCATCAGTTAATAAAAAAAATGATTACTGAGGAAAAATTAAGTACACAAAAAGAAATTCAAGATCGGTTGGAGGCGCACAATGTTTTTGTGACGCAGACAACCCTGTCTCGTGATTTGCGCGAAATCGGCTTGACCAAGGTCAAGAAAAATGATATGGTGTATTATGTACTAGCAAATGAGACAGAAAAGATTGATTTGGTGGAATTTTTGTCTCATCATTTAGAAGGTGTTGCAAGAGCAGAGTTTACCTTGGTGCTTCATACCAAACTGGGAGAAGCTTCTGTTTTGGCAAATATTGTAGATGCAAACAAGGATGAATGGATTTTAGGAACAGTTGCTGGTGCCAATACCTTATTGGTCATTTGTCGAGACCAGCACGTTGCCAAACTCATGGAAGATCGTTTGCTAGATTTGATGAAAGATAAGTAAGGTCTTGAGAGTTGCTCTCAAGACTTATTTTTGACAAGGAGAGACGGACAATGGCGACAGAAAAGCTATCACCTGGCATGCAACAGTATGTGGAGATTAAAAAGCAATATCCAGATGCGTTTTTGCTCTTTCGGATGGGTGATTTTTATGAATTATTTTATGAGGATGCGGTCAATGCTGCGCAGATTCTGGAAATTTCCTTAACGAGTCGCAACAAGAATGCCGACAATCCGATTCCTATGGCGGGTGTCCCCTATCATTCTGCCCAACAGTATATCGATGTCTTGATTGAGCAGGGCTATAAGGTGGCTATCGCAGAGCAGATGGAAGATCCTAAACAAGCAGTTGGGGTTGTGAAACGAGAGGTTGTTCAGGTCATTACGCCAGGGACAGTGGTCGATAGCAGTAAGCCGGACAGTCAGAATAATTTTTTGGTTGCCATAGACCGTGCTGGCAATCAATTTGGCCTAGCTTATATGGACCTGGTGACGGGTGACTTTTATGTGACAGGTCTTTTGGATTTCACGCTGGTTTGTGGGGAAATCCGTAATCTCAAGGCTCGAGAAGTGGTGCTGGGCTATGACTTGTCTGAGGAAGAGGAACAAATCCTTAGTCGTCAGATGAATCTGGTACTTTCCTATGAAAAAGAAGGCTTTGAAGACCTTCATTTACTGGATTCACGATTGGCAGCTGTGGAGCAAGCGGCATCTAGTAAATTGCTCCAGTATGTTCATCGGACTCAGATGAGGGAATTGAATCACCTCAAGCCTGTTATCCGCTATGAAATCAAAGATTTCTTGCAGATGGATTATGCGACCAAGGCTAGTCTGGATTTGGTTGAGAATGCTCGTTCAGGCAAGAAGCAAGGCAGTCTTTTCTGGCTTTTGGATGAAACCAAAACGGCTATGGGGATGCGTCTCTTGCGTTCTTGGATTCATCGTCCTTTGATTGATAAGGAACGAATCGTCCAACGTCAAGAAGTGGTGCAGGTCTTTCTTGACCACTTCTTTGAGCGTAGTGATTTGACAGACAGTCTCAAGGGTGTTTATGACATTGAGCGCTTGGCTAGTCGTGTTTCTTTTGGCAAGACCAATCCCAAGGATCTCTTGCAGTTGGCGACTACCTTGTCTAGTGTGCCACGGATTCGTGCGATTTTAGAAGGGATGGAGCAACCTGCTCTAGCCTATCTCATCGCACAACTGGATGGAATTCCTGAGTTGGAGAGTTTGATTAGCGCAGCGATTGCTCCTGAAGCTCCTCATGTGATTACAGAAGGTGGTATTATCCGAACTGGATTTGATGAGACTTTAGACAAGTACCGTCGCGTTCTCAGAGAAGGGACTGGCTGGATTGCTGAGATTGAGGCTAAGGAACGCGAAAACTCTGGTATCAGTACGCTCAAGATTGACTATAATAAAAAGGATGGCTACTATTTCCATGTGACCAATTCACAACTGGGAAATGTGCCTGCTCACTTTTTCCGCAAGGCGACGCTGAAAAACTCAGAACGCTTCGGTACCGAGGAATTAGCTCGTATCGAAGGCGACATGTTGGAGGCGCGTGAGAAGTCAGCTAACCTAGAGTACGAAATTTTTATGCGCATTCGTGAAGAGGTCGGCAAGTACATTCAGCGTTTGCAGGCTCTAGCTCAAGGAATTGCGACCGTTGATGTCTTGCAAAGTCTGGCGGTTGTAGCTGAAACCCAGCATTTGATTCGACCTGAATTCGGAGATGATTCGCGAATTGATATCCAGAAAGGACGCCATGCTGTCGTTGAAAAGGTTATGGGGGCTCAGACCTATATTCCCAATACGATTCAGATGGCAGAAGATACCAGTATTCAACTGATTACAGGACCCAACATGAGCGGGAAGTCAACCTACATGCGTCAGTTAGCCATGACGGCGATAATGGCCCAGTTGGGCTCTTATGTGCCAGCAGAAAGTGCCCATTTACCTATTTTTGATGCTATCTTTACCCGTATCGGAGCAGCCGATGATTTGGTTTCAGGCCAATCAACCTTCATGGTGGAGATGATGGAGGCCAACAATGCCATTTCGCATGCAACAAAGAATTCCTTGATTCTTTTTGATGAGTTAGGTCGTGGAACTGCAACTTATGACGGGATGGCTCTTGCCCAGTCCATCATCGAATACATCCATGAACATATCGGAGCCAAGACCCTCTTTGCGACCCACTACCATGAGTTGACTAGTCTGGAGTCTAGTTTACAACACTTGGTCAATGTCCACGTGGCAACCTTGGAGCAGGATGGGCAGGTCACCTTCCTTCACAAGATTGAACCAGGGCCAGCTGATAAATCCTATGGTATCCATGTTGCCAAGATTGCTGGTTTACCGGCTGATCTTTTAGCGAGAGCGGATAAGATTTTAACGCAACTGGAGAGTCAGGGGCAAGAAAGTCCTGCTCCTATGAAACAAACAAGTACTGTCTCAGAACAAATTTCACTCTTTGATACGACTGAAGAACATCCTATCCTAGCAGAATTAGCTAAACTGGATGTTTACAATATGACACCTATGCAGGCTATGAATGTCTTGGTCGAGTTAAAACAGAAACTATAAAGAGAAAATTACTAGTCATTCTAGCTGTATCAAGGAGACTTCTTTGACAATCCCCCACTTTTTTGCTAGAATAACATCACACAAACAGAATGAGAAGGAGCTGACACATTGTCGCTCCCTTTTGTCTATTTTTTAAGGAGAAAGTATGCTGATTCAGAAAATAAAAACCTACAAGTGGCAGGCCTTGACTTCGCTTCTGATGACAGGCTTGATGGTTGCTAGTTCACTTCTGCAACCGCGTTATCTGCAGGAAGTCTTAGACGCCCTCCTTGCTGGAAAATATGAAGCTATTTATAGTATCGGGGCTTGGTTGATTGGTGTGGCCGTAGTCGGTCTAGTTGCTGGTGGACTCAATGTTGTCCTCGCAGCCTATATTGCCCAAGGAGTTTCATCTGACCTTCGGGAGGATGCCTTCCGTAAAATCCAAACCTTTTCTTATGCTAATATTGAACAATTTAATGCGGGAAATCTAGTCGTTCGCATGACAAATGATATCAACCAGATTCAGAACGTCGTCATGATGACCTTCCAAATTCTTTTCAGACTCCCCCTCTTGTTCATCGGTTCCTTTATCTTGGCAGTTCAAACCTTACCTTCTCTGTGGTGGGTGATTGTTCTCATGGTAGTCTTGATTTTTGGTTTGACTGCTGTCATGATGGGAATGATGGGGCCTCGTTTTGCCAAGTTTCAAACCCTTCTTGAGCGTATCAATGCCATTGCCAAGGAAAATCTGCGTGGCGTTCGCGTGGTCAAGTCCTTTGTCCAAGAAAAAGAGCAATTTGCTAAGTTTACGGAGGTTTCAGACGAGCTTCTTGGTCAAAACCTTTACATTGGTTATGCCTTTTCAGTAGTGGAACCTTTCATGATGTTGGTCGGTTATGGGGCGGTATTCCTCTCTATTTGGCTAGTTGCAGGGATGGTTCAGTCGGATCCGTCAGTTGTTGGCTCCATTGCTTCCTTTGTCAATTACTTGAGCCAGATTATCTTTACCATTGTTATGGTTGGATTTTTAGGAAATTCTGTCAGTCGTGCCATGATTTCTATGCGTCGTATTCGAGAAATTCTTGACGCAGAGCCAGCCATGACCTTCAAGGATGTCCCAGATGAAGAGTTGGTCGGAAGTCTTAGCTTTGAAAATGTGACCTTTACCTATCCAATGGATAAGGAACCGATGCTGAAAGATGTGAGCTTTACTATTGAACCTGGTCAGATGGTTGGTGTAGTTGGAGCCACTGGTGCAGGAAAGTCAACCTTGGCTCAATTGATTCCACGTCTCTTTGACCCGCAGGAAGGGGCTATCAAAATCGGAGGCAAGGATATTCGCAAAGTGAGTGAAGGAACCCTGCGTAAAACTGTTTCTATCGTTCTCCAACGTGCTATTCTCTTCAGTGGAACCATTGCAGATAACTTGAGACAGGGCAAAGGAGATGCCACTCTATTTGAAATGGAGCGTGCAGCCAATATTGCCCAAGCCAGTGAATTCATTCATCGTATGGAGAAAACCTTTGAAAGTCCAGTTGAGGAACGAGGAACCAACTTCTCAGGTGGACAAAAACAAAGGATGTCGATTGCGCGTGGGATTGTCAGCAATCCACGTATTCTGATTTTTGACGATTCGACCTCGGCCTTGGATGCTAAGTCAGAGCGCCTGGTTCAAGAAGCCTTGAATAAGGACTTGAAGGGAACAACAACCATTATCATCGCGCAAAAGATTAGCTCGGTTGTTAATGCAGATAAAATCTTGGTTCTAGATCAAGGACGATTGATTGGTCAAGGTACGCATGCAGACTTGGTTGCCAACAATGCTGTTTACCGTGAAATCTACGAAACACAGAAAGGAAAGGAGGAGTAAAATGAAGACAGTTCAATTTTTTTGGAATTATTTTAAAGTTTATAAGCTATCATTTGTAGTTGTTATCCTGATGATTGTTCTGGCGACTCTTGCCCAAGCTCTCTTTCCGGTCTTTTCTGGACAAGCAGTGACGCAACTAGTTAATTTAGTCCAAGCTTATCAAGATGGCAATCCAGAACTTGTTTGGCAAAGCCTATCAGGAATCATGGTCAATCTTGGTCTGCTGGTTTTGGTTCTATTTATCTCTAGTGTCATATACATGTGTCTCATGACGCGCGTGATTGCAGAATCGACCAACGAGATGCGCAAAGGTCTCTTTGGTAAGCTTGCTCAGTTGACGGTTTCTTTCTTTGACCGTCGACAAGATGGCGATATCCTGTCTCATTTTACCAGTGATTTGGATAATATCCTCCAAGCCTTTAACGAAAGCTTGATTCAGGTCATGAGCAATATTGTTTTATACATTGGTCTGATTCTTGTCATGTTTTCGAGAAATGTGACGCTGGCTCTTATCACCATTGCCAGCACCCCATTGGCTTTCCTTATGCTGATTTTCATCGTGAAAATGGCACGCAAATACACCAATCTCCAGCAGAAAGAGGTAGGGAAGCTCAACGCCTATATGGATGAGAGTATCTCAGGCCAAAAAGCCGTGATTGTGCAAGGAATTCAAGAGGATATGATGGCAGGATTTCTTGAACAAAATGAGCGCGTACGCAAGGCAACCTTTAAAGGAAGGATGTTCTCAGGAATTCTGTTCCCTGTCATGAATGGGATGAGTCTGGTTAATACAGCCGTCGTTATCTTTGCTGGTTCGGCCGTTCTATTAAACGATAAGACTATTGAAACAAGTACAGCCCTAGGTTTGATTGTGATGTTTGCCCAATTTTCACAGCAGTACTACCAGCCTATTATTCAAGTTGCAGCTAGTTGGGGAAGTCTTCAGTTGGCCTTTACAGGGGCTGAACGGATACAGGAAATGTTTGATGCAGAGGAAGAAATCCGACCTGAAAAGGCTCCAATCTTCACTCAGTTGCAAGAAGGTGTTGAAATCAGTCATATCGATTTTTCATACTTGCCTGATAAACCTATTTTGAAAGATGTCAACATTTCTGCCCCTAAAGGCCAGATGACTGCAGTTGTTGGGCCAACGGGTTCAGGGAAAACCACTATTATGAACCTTATCAATCGCTTTTATGATGTTGATGCTGGCGGTATTTATTTTGATGATAAAGACATTCGTGACTATGATTTAGATAGTCTTAGAAGTAAAGTGGGAATTGTCTTGCAAGATTCCGTTCTTTTTAGCGGAACCATTCGAGACAATATCCGTTTCGGTGTGCCAGATGCCAGTCAGGAAATGGTTGAGTCAGCAGCCAAAGCAAGCCACATTCACGACTATATCGAAAGTTTGCCTGATAAGTACGATACTCTTATTGATGATGAGCAGAGTATCTTCTCGACAGGGCAGAAGCAATTGATTTCCATTGCTCGAACCCTGATGACAGATCCAGAAGTTCTCATTCTCGATGAAGGCACTTCAAACGTAGATACGGTGACAGAAAGCAAGATTCAGCATGCCATGGAGGCAGTTGTAGCAGGCAAAACCAGTTTCGTTATTGCCCACCGCTTGAAAACTATTCTCAATGCTGATCAGATTATTGTCCTTAAAGATGGAGAGGTCATTGAACGTGGTAACCACCATGAACTCTTGAAACTAGGTGGATTCTACTCAGAACTCTATCACAATCAATTTGTTTTTGAATAAGAAAGAAGTTGTCCTATGGGGCAGCTTTTTCTTGTCCATAAAAAATTTTTATCACAGTCTTAAAAAAAACATATTAGACGAAAGACGCTTTGAGTGATATGATAGGACTATCGTTATACTCAATGAAAATCAAAGAGTAAACTAGGAAGCTAGCCGTAGGTTGCTCAAAGCACTGCNNGTCAGTAACATATATACGGTAAGGCGATGCTGACGTGGTTTGAAGAGATTTTCGAAGAGTATTAATATTCGAAAGGAGAGACATCATGCCTAGAACCGTTGTAGGAGTTGCTGCAAATCTATGTCCCGTAGACACAGAAGGCAAAAACATTCATTCATCTGTATCTTGTAGATTCGCAGAGAGCATTCGTCAAGTCGGTGGTCTCCCTTTAGTCATTCCTGTTGGTGATGAGTCTGTTGTACGCGATTATGTGGAAATGATTGACAAGCTCATTTTGACAGGAGGCCAAAATGTTCATCCTCAGTTTTATGGAGAGAAAAAGACCATTGAGAGCGATGATTACAATCTAGTGCGTGATGAGTTTGAATTGGCCCTCTTGAAAGAAGCGCTTCGTCAGAATAAACCAATTATGGCAATCTGTCGCGGTGTTCAACTTGTCAATGTTGCCTTTGGTGGAACCCTCAATCAAGAAATCGAAAGTCACTGGCAAGGACTCCCTTTCGGAACATCTCACTCTATTGAGACGGTAGAAGGAAGCGTGGTGGCTAAGCTATTTGGGAAAGAAAGTCAGGTCAACTCCGTCCATCGTCAAAGCATTAAAGATTTGGCACCTAATTTCCGCGTAACCGCTATTGATCCAAGAGACCAAACCATTGAAGCGATTGAATCTATCGACGAACACCGCATTATCGGTTTGCAGTGGCATCCAGAGTTTCTGGTTAATGAAGAAGATGGCAATTTAGAATTATTTGAGTATTTATTGAATGAACTGTAACGACTGGGACATCTGGTCGTTCTTTCTTTTATTTTTTCAAAATTTTTGGAATGTGGGATTTTTACGCAAACGTTTGAATTCTGATAAAAATTGGAGAAATTTGACAAAAAAACTTGAAAAAAACGAAGGTAAGCGTTATGATAGAAAAGAAGAAATATTGGAGGAATAACATGTCACATATTAAATTTGATTATTCAAAAGTTTTAGACAAATTTGTTGCACCACATGAAGTGGAATACATGCAATCACAAGTAACAGCAGCAGATGAATTGATCCGTAAAGGGACTGGTGCTGGTAGCGACTTCTTGGGATGGTTGGATCTTCCTGAAAACTACGACCGTGAAGAATTTGACCGTATCTTGAAAGCTGCTGAGCAAATCAAATCAGACAGCGATGTCTTGGTTGTAATCGGTATCGGTGGATCTTACCTTGGTGCCAAAGCAGCAATCGACTTCTTGAACCACCACTTTGCTAACTTGCAAACAAAAGAAGAACGCAAGGCACCACAAATCCTTTACGCAGGAAACTCAATCTCATCTACTTACCTTGCTGACTTGGTAGAGTATGTTGCAGACAAAGACTTCTCAGTAAACGTGATTTCTAAATCAGGTACAACAACTGAACCAGCTATCGCTTTCCGTGTCTTCAAAGAACTCTTGGTTAAGAAATACGGTCAAGAAGAAGCCAACAAACGTATCTATGCAACAACTGACCGCCAAAAAGGTGCTGTTAAGGTTGAAGCAGATGCTAACGGTTGGGAAACATTTGTTGTTCCAGATGACATAGGTGGACGCTTCTCAGTCTTGACAGCTGTTGGTTTGCTTCCAATCGCAGCATCAGGAGCTGACATCAAAGCCCTTATGGAAGGTGCGAATGCAGCTCGCAAGGACTACACTTCAGATAAAATCTCTGAAAACGAAGCTTACCAATACGCAGCAGTTCGTAACATCCTTTACCGTAAAGGCTATGCAACTGAGATCTTGGTAAACTACGAGCCATCACTTCAATACTTCTCAGAATGGTGGAAACAATTGGCTGGTGAGTCAGAAGGAAAAGATCAAAAAGGTATCTACCCAACTTCAGCTAATTTCTCAACTGACTTGCACTCATTGGGTCAATTTATCCAAGAAGGAACTCGTATCATGTTTGAAACAGTAGTCCGTGTTGACAAACCTCGCAAGAACGTGATTATCCCTAGCTTGGAAGAAGACCTTGATGGACTTGGTTACCTTCAAGGAAAAGACGTTGACTTTGTAAACAAAAAAGCGACTGACGGTGTTCTTCTTGCCCACACAGATGGTGACGTACCAAACATGTACGTGACTCTTCCAGAACAAGATGCTTTCACTCTTGGTTACACTATCTACTTCTTCGAATTGGCTATCGCCCTTTCTGGTTACTTGAATGCTATCAACCCATTTGACCAACCAGGTGTTGAAGCTTATAAACGTAACATGTTTGCCCTTCTTGGAAAACCAGGATTTGAAGAATTGAGCAAAGAACTTAACGCACGTCTATAATAATAGAAGAAAAGAGTGGTTTGTCCACTCTTTTTACTCTCTTTATCCATAGAAATTGGACTCAGCCAAGACTTGTGATATAATATAGAGAGCAAAAAGGCAGACGCCTAGAGACTTTATAGGAGAAACTATGTCAAAAGATATCCGCGTACGTTACGCACCAAGTCCAACAGGACTACTACACATCGGAAATGCTCGTACAGCATTATTCAACTATCTTTACGCCCGTCATCACGGTGGAACTTTTATTATCCGTATCGAAGATACTGACCGTAAACGTCATGTCGAGGATGGAGAACGTTCACAGCTTGAAAACCTTCGCTGGTTAGGTATGGATTGGGATGAAAGCCCAGAAACACATGAAAATTATCGCCAGTCTGAACGTTTGGACTTGTATCAAAAATACATCGACCAATTGCTAGTTGAAGGAAAAGCCTACAAATCTTATGTTACAGAAGAAGAGTTGGCAGCTGAACGTGAACGCCAAGAAGCAGCTGGTGAAACCCCTCGTTACATTAACGAATACCTTGGTATGAGTGAAGAAGAAAAAGCAGCTTATATCGCAGAACGTGAAGCAGCAGGAATTATCCCAACTGTTCGTTTGGCGGTCAATGAGTCAGGTATCTACAAGTGGCATGATATGGTCAAAGGTGATATCGAATTTGAAGGTGGCAATATCGGTGGTGACTGGGTTATCCAAAAGAAAGACGGTTACCCAACATACAACTTTGCTGTTGTCATCGATGACCACGATATGCAAATCTCTCATGTTATCCGTGGAGATGACCATATTGCTAATACACCAAAACAGCTTATGGTTTATGAAGCACTTGGTTGGGAAGCTCCAGAGTTCGGTCACATGACCTTAATCATCAACTCTGAGACTGGTAAGAAGTTATCTAAACGTGACACCAACACCCTTCAGTTTATCGAAGACTACCGTAAAAAAGGTTATTTACCAGAAGCAGTTTTTAACTTTATTGCTCTTCTTGGTTGGAACCCAGGTGGCGAAGATGAGATTTTCTCTCGTGAAGAATTGATTAAACTTTTCGATGAAAACCGCCTCAGCAAGTCTCCAGCAGCCTTTGACCAGAAAAAACTAGACTGGATGAGCAATGATTATATCAAGAATGCAGACCTAGAAACTATCTTTGAAATGGCAAAACCATTCCTAGAAGAAGCAGGTCGATTGACTGACAAGGCTGAAAAATTAGTTGAGCTCTATAAACCACAAATGAAATCAGTAGATGAGATTATCCCATTGACAGACCTCTTCTTCTCAGACTTCCCAGAATTAACTGAGGCTGAGAAAGAAGTCATGGCAGGTGAAACAGTCCCAACAGTTCTTGAAGCCTTCAAAGCAAAACTCGAAGTGATGACAGATGATGAATTCGTGACAGAGAATATCTTCCCACAAATTAAAGCAGTCCAAAAGGAAACAGGTATTAAAGGGAAAAATCTTTTCATGCCTATTCGTATCGCAGTTTCAGGTGAAATGCATGGACCAGAATTACCAGATACAATTTTCTTGCTTGGACGTGAAAAATCAATCCAGCATATCGAAAATATGTTAAAGGAAATCTCTAAGTAAGAAGGGTACAATAATGGACATCTGGGAAAAGATGTACGAAGAAGCACAGAAACTATACAATCCACATGAAGTATCAGACTTTGTTTATGCCAATCATGTTGTAGCTGCAGTAGAAGCAGAAGATGGACAAATATTTACAGGTTTCTGTATGGAGGGAACCTGTGGTGTTTTCCATCTCTGTGCAGAACGGGCGGCCCTCTTCAATATGTACCAATTTTCAGGACAAACTAAGGTTAAGAAAGTATTAGCCTTTCGAGATAAAGCACCTTATGGTGGAAGTTCAGGAATGCCCTGTGGCGCTTGCAGAGAATTCCTTTTAGAGTTGAACGCTGAAAATAAAGATGCAGAATTCATGATGGACTACGATACAAGAAAGACAGTGAAAGTCGCAGAACTAATGCCCTATTGGTGGGGAGAAGAACGTGCTTCTAAGTTTAATAATCAATAGAAGAGTCAGTATAATTCTGGCTCTTTTTACTATAATTTGAAAAACTGTACTTGAAAAAATGAAAAAAGTTTAAAAAAGTAGAAAATCTAATTGCTACTGCTATTTCCGGTGGTGTGGCAGGCATTGGTAATTTGGTAAAGAAAAAAGGATTGGCAGTTGCTAAAGCTACTTTAAGTAGGGTAGCTAAAAAAGCTGCTATTCGTTTAGGCATTTATAGCAATCGGTTAGCTGAACTTCTTGAACGTATATTTGATTATATTAACATTTTCTACAATGTAGGTTATGCGGTAGCTCAATGGGTTGATGCTAGGGATGTATATCCAAATAATGGACGGATTAATTTCTGGGCTTAAATCTATGTGTAAGATTTTATTATCTTTGTTTTTGTTTGTTTTCTTATTTCATTTGCTAGAACATTACATTTTTGGATTTGATCAGTTGAGTGTTACCCAATTATTATTATCTTCGATTTTTGTTGCAGGTATCAGAAAAATTGGAGATGAGTCATAAGAGAGAAAGCAGAAGTTAGAGATTAGCTTCTGCTTTCTTATCTATATTCCTTTACCAGTAAATAAAAAAGTTAAAAATATCACAAAAAATCTTGAACAAGCAAATGAAAAGGTTTACAATTATATTATAAATAGTACAAATAAAAAAGGAGGAGTGCTTTATGAAAGCCTATACTTATGTTAAACCAGGACTTGCTTCTTTTGTTGACGTTGACAAACCAGTGCTTCGTAAGCCAACAGACGCTATTGTGCGTATCGTAAAAACCACTATTTGTGGAACAGACCTCCATATTATCAAAGGGGATGTTCCTGCTTGCCAAAGTGGTACCATTCTTGGTCACGAAGGGATTGGGATTGTTGAAGAAGTTGGGGAAGGAGTTTCTAACTTCAAAAAAGGCGACAAGGTCTTGATTTCTTGTGTTTGTGCCTGTGGTAAATGCTACTACTGTAAAAAAGGAATTTATGCCCACTGTGAAGACGAAGGGGGCTGGATTTTCGGTCACTTGATTGATGGTATGCAGGCTGAGTATCTACGTGTCCCTCATGCAGATAACACTCTTTACCACACTCCAGAAGACTTGTCAGATGAAGCCTTGGTTATGCTATCAGACATTCTGCCTACTGGGTATGAAATTGGTGTCTTGAAAGGAAAAGTAGAACCTGGTTGTAGCGTAGCCATTATTGGTTCAGGTCCAGTTGGATTGGCTGCTCTCTTGACAGCTCAGTTCTACTCACCAGCCAAATTGATTATGGTGGACTTAGACGATAACCGCTTGGAAACTGCTTTATCATTTGGTGCGACTCACAAGGTTAATTCTTCAGACCCTGAAAAAGCGATTAAAGAAATTTATGATTTGACAGATGGCCGTGGTGTAGATGTCGCTATTGAAGCTGTTGGTATTCCTGTAACATTTGATTTCTGTCAAAAGATTATCGGTGTAGACGGAACAGTTGCCAACTGTGGTGTACATGGTAAACCAGTTGAATTCGATTTGGACAAACTTTGGATTCGCAACATCAATGTAACAACTGGTTTGGTATCTACAAATACAACTCCACAATTGTTGAAAGCACTTGAAAGTCATAAGATTGAACCAGAAAAATTGGTAACTCACTATTTCAAACTCAGTGAAATTGAAAAAGCCTACGAAGTCTTCGGTAAGGCAGCAGACCACCATGCCATTAAGGTCATCATCGAAAACGATATTTCAGAGGCTTAAGTAGTAAAAACATTTTGGAACACAAGCAAATAGAAATTCAGTCATCCATCAGATGGCTGGATTTTTTATCAAGAAATTAAGAAATGAGCATATTTCTTTCCTTGTTTAGCGGAATTGGTTATAATATACGGTACAAAGGAATGAATGAATATGTATCGTGTTATAGAAATGTACGGAGATTTTGAACCCTGGTGGTTCTTAGAAGGTTGGGAAGAAGATATTGTAGCTAGTAAGAAATTTGACCAGTATTATGATGCTCTCAAATACTACAAAACTTGCTGGTTTAGATTGGAACAAGAATCCCCTCTTTATAAAAGTAGAAGTGATTTGATGACCATTTTTTGGGACCCAGAAGACCAACGCTGGTGTGATGAATGTGACGAGTATTTACAACAATACCATTCTTTGGCTCTTTTACAGGATGAGCAGGTTATTCCAGATGAAAAACTACGTCCAGGCTATGAAAAACAAACAGGTAAGGAAAGGCACCGTTCTTGCCGTATGAAAGTAAAATAGAGAAAAAGTAACTTTTTGGAGTTGCTTTTTTATTTTTCCCAAATCTTTGCGAATAGTATAGGTGAGGAGGTAGGTATGGTTCAAGAAATTGCACAAGAAATCATTCGTTCGGCCCGGAAAAAAGGAGCGCAAGATATTTATTTTGTCCCTAAGTTAGATGCCTATGAGCTTCATATGAGGGTAGGAGACGAGCGCTGTAAAATTGGCTGTTATAACTTCGAAAAATTTGCGGCCGTCATCAGTCACTTTAAGTTTGTGGCGGGTATGAATGTGGGAGAAAAGCGACGTAGTCAACTCGGTTCCTGTGACTATGAATATGACCAGACGATGGCGTCCCTACGTTTATCTACCGTAGGCGATTATCGAGGGCATGAGAGTTTAGTCATTCGCTTGTTGCACGATGAAGAGCAGGACTTGCATTTTTGGTTTCAGGATATTGAAGAATTAGGCAAGCAGTACAGGCAACGGGGACTCTATCTTTTTGCTGGCCCGGTTGGGAGTGGTAAGACGACCCTGATGCATGAATTGTCCAAGTCACTCTTTAAGGGGCAACAAGTTATGTCCATCGAAGATCCTGTCGAAATCAAGCAGGACGACATGCTTCAGTTGCAGTTGAACGAAGCAATCGGCCTAACCTATGAAAATCTAATCAAACTTTCCTTGCGTCATCGACCAGATCTCTTGATTATCGGAGAAATTCGGGACAGCGAGACGGCGCGTGCAGTGGTCAGAGCTAGTTTGACAGGTGCAACAGTTTTTTCAACCATTCACGCCAAGAGTATCCGAGGTGTTTATGAGCGTCTGCTGGAGTTGGGTGTGAGTGAAGAAGAATTGGCAGTTGTTCTGCAAGGAGTCTGCTACCAGAGATTAATCGGGGGAGGAGGAATCGTTGACTTTGCAAGCAGAGATTATCAAGAACACCAAGCAGCCAAGTGGAATGAGCAAATTGACCAGCTTCTTAAAGATGGACATATCACAAGTCTTCAGGCTGAGACGGAAAAAATTAGCTACAGCTAAGCAAAAAAATATCATCACCCTATTTAACAATCTCTTTTCTAGCGGTTTTCATCTGGTGGAGACCATCTCCTTTTTAGATAGGAGTGCTTTGTTGGACAGGCAGTGTGTGACCCAGATGCGTGTGGGCTTGTCTCAGGGGAAATCATTCTCAGAAATGATGGAAAGTTTGGGATGTTCAAGTGCCATTGTCACCCAGTTATCCCTAGCTGAAGTTCATGGCAATCTCCACCTGAGTTTGGGAAAGATAGAAGAATATCTGGACAATCTGGCTAAGGTCAAGAAAAAATTGATTGAAGTAGCGACCTATCCCTTGATTTTGCTGGGTTTTCTTCTCTTAATTATGCTGGGGCTACGGAATTACCTGCTCCCACAACTGGATAGTAGCAATATTGCCGCCCAAATTATCGGCAATCTGCCACAAATCTTTCTAGGCATGATAGTTTTTGTTTCAGTAGGTGTCCTTTTAGCGCTCACTTTCTATAAAAGAAGTTCTAAGATGCGCGTCTTTTCTATCTTAGCACGCCTTCCCTTTTTTGGAATCTTTGTGCAGACCTATTTGACAGCCTATTACGCGCGTGAGTGGGGGAATATGATTTCTCAAGGGATGGAGTTGACGCAGATTTTTCAGATGATGCAGGAACAAGGTTCCCAACTCTTTAAAGAAATCGGTCGAGATTTGGCGCAAGCCCTACAAAATGGTCAGGAATTTTCTCAGACTATAGGAACCTATCCTTTCTTTAAAAAGGAGTTGAGTCTCATCATCGAGTATGGGGAAGTCAAGTCCAAGCTGGGTAGTGAGTTGGAAATCTATGCTGAAAAAACTTGGGAAGCCTTTTTTACCCGAGTCAACCGCACCATGAATTTGGTGCAGCCACTGGTTTTTATCTTTGTGGCACTGATTATCGTTTTACTTTATGCGGCAATGCTCATGCCCATGTATCAAAATATGGAGGTAAATTTTTAAAATGAAAAAAATGATGACATTCTTGAAAAAAGTGAAAGTGAAGGCTTTCACACTTGTGGAAATGTTGGTGGTCCTTTTAATCATCAGCGTGCTTCTCTTGCTCTTTGTACCTAATCTGACCAAGCAAAAAGAAGCAGTCAACGACAAAGGAAAAGCTGCTGTTGTTAAGGTGGTGGAAAGTCAGGCAGAACTTTATAGTTTGGGAAAAAATGAAGAGGCTAGCCTAAGCAAGTTACAAGCAGATGGGCGAATCACCGAGGAACAGGCTAAAGCCTATAAAGAATACCATGCTAAACAAAATAAGACTCAAACGGTCGCGGATTAAGGCCTTTACCATGCTTGAAAGTCTCTTGGTTTTGGGACTTGTGAGTATCCTTGCCTTGGGCTTGTCAGGCTCTGTCCAGTCCACTTTTGCGGCGGTAGAGGAACAGATTTTCTTTATGGAGTTTGAAGAACTCTATAGGGAAACCCAAAAACGCAGTGTAGCTAGTCAACAAAAGACTAGTCTGAACTTAGATGGGCAGACCATTAGCAATGGCAGTCAAAAGCTGACAGTTCCTAAAGGAATTCAGGCACCATCAGGCCAAAGTATTACATTTGACCGAGCTGGGGGCAATTCGTCCTTAGCTAAGGTTGAATTTCAGACCAGTAAAGGAGCGATTCGCTATCAATTATATCTAGGAAATGGAAAAATTAAACGCATTAAGGAAACAAAAAATTAGGGCAGTGATTTTACTGGAAGCAGTAGTCGCTCTAGCTATCTTTGCCAGCATTGCGACCCTCCTTTTGGGACAAATTCAAAAAAATAGGCAAGAGGAAGCAAAAATCTTGCAAAAGGAAGAAGTCTTGAGGGTAGCTAAGATGACCTTGCAGACAGGTCAAAATCAGGTAAACATAAACGGAGTTGAGATTCAGGTGTTTTCTAGCGAAAAGGGATTGGAGGTCTACCATGGTTCAGAACAGTTGTTGGCAATCAAAGAGCCATAAGGTCAAGGCTTTTACCTTGTTGGAATCCCTGATTGCCCTGATTGTCATCAGTGGAGGATTACTCCTTTTTCAAGCTATGAGTCAGCTCCTCATTTCAGAAGTTCGCTACCAGCAACAAAGCGAGCAAAAAGAGTGGCTCTTGTTTGTGAACCAGCTGGAGGCAGAGTTAGAGCGTTCTCAGTTTGAAAAGGTGGAAGGCAATCGTATCTATATGAAGCAGGATGGCAAGGAGATCGCTATGGGTAAGTCTAGGGCAGATGATTTCCGTAAAACGAATGCTCGTGGTCGAGGTTATCAACCTATGGTCTATGGGCTTAAGTCTGCTCAGATTACAGAGGAGGGCCAACTGGTACACTTTCGTTTCCAATTTCAAAAAGGCTTAGAAAGGGAGTTCATCTATCGTGTGGAAAAAGAAAAAAGTTAAGGCAGGTGTTCTCCTCTATGCAGTCACCATGGCAGCCATCTTTAGTCTTTTGTTGCAATTTTACTTGAACCGACAAGTCGCCCACTATCAAGACTATGCTTTAAATAAAGAAAAACTGATTGCTTTTGCCATGGCCAATCGAGCCAAAGATAAGGTTGAGCAAGAAAGTGGGGAACAGACCTTTAATCTGGGTCAGGTGAGCTATCAAAATAAGAAAACAAGCTTGGTGACAAGGGTTCGTACGCCGAAGAGTCAATATGAGTTTCTGTTTCCTTCAGTCAAAATCAAAGAAGAGAAAAGAGATAAAAAGGAAGAGGTAGCGACCGATTCAAGCGAAAAAGCGGAGAAGAAAAAATCAGAAGAGAAAGAGAATTCCTAGTCAATTCAACTATAATGCGTTGAATCCAGAATAGTCCACTATAGTTTCTAGAAAATTGCTGGAAATGGATATTAAGCTCCAATTCATTTGTTTATATCTTATTTCAGTTTACTATACTTTGTGCTAAACTAAAGATATGAAACATGATTTTAACCACAAAGCAGAAACTTTCGATTCCCCTAAAAATATCTTCCTCGCAAACTTGGTATGTCAAGCAGCCGAGAAACAGATTGATCTTCTATCAGACAAAGAAATTTCGGATGCTTTTTGTATGAATAATCGGGGTAGCTACCTATCCGAATTTTTAAATTTTCCTAGTACGAAGAAGTTACTAAGGAACATCGCGAAAGGTTCTCTTAATCAATCCAATATAAAGGCAAGGAGTAGTAAATACGAAACAAATTTTAAAATTTTTTAAATTGAAATTTGGCTTTTAACATGAGGGGTCTCCCTTCACCAAATTCGAGTCTGCCTATCCCTTGACTATTCTTTCCTTTCACAAACGAGTCGCTTATTCAATTATAAGTTTACGTGCTCCTAGTCACAGTTCTTGTGCTTGATGGAAAGAATGACACCTATAAAAATGCGAGGTAGTGGCTGTACCACTCACTTATTCACCTCCCCGTGATTTGTAGTAGTGATAGGCTTTCTCACTATTATTATAAAACAAAGAGCACAACACTTTTTCATTCTGTCTTGTGGCTTGAGTGAAACGAAAGGAATGAATTATAAACATAAAAGTTTAGTATATAGATTATTCCTCTCAAAATATGCAAATAAGCTAGGATACTAAATTTATAGCAGACTTAGTGAAAAGCAGAAACTAGAAATGATACTAGTTTCTGCTTTTCTCCATAATAATTAATTTCCCCTTTTTTCCTTCTAAATCTTTCTTCACAACAAAAAAACCTGAATTTCTATATGCTTTTTGAGCCAATATATTTTTTTCATTTACAGCCAATACAATATGGTTAATTTCTAATTTTAAAGTTGAGTCTATGAACTCAAATATTTTATTCAGAGCATTAGAACCATATCCTTGATTTCTGAAATTATCATCAATAGAAAATCCTCTAATAAGCGCATAATCTTTTTGATAATAGCCATACTTTTTAGGACCAGTGTTTAGGTGTAGGCAAAAAAATCCAATTACTTTATGTTCTTTATTAAGTATTACTATTGGGTATCTATACTTATCTTTTTTAGACTTTTCAATAATATTTTTTGGGGTATCAGTATGTGTAATATCATTTAAAGAATAAGAACTTAAAGAATGGTAATGGTCAACTTCACTATACAAAGATAATTTCATGATAATTAATTCCTTTCTCTTTATGTAAGATACATAACTAAATAGGACTCTAGGTATGTAGATTTTTTTATGAAATGTCCTATAAAAATCAGATATATTTAGAGTTATTACTTTAGTCCTTTATTTTCATTATTAGACTTCCTGCAAAACTAGAATCCTAGTTCATGATTGATAATGCCAGCAATCAAATTCATTCGTAAGCCGAAGCGTTTACGATGATTTCGATAGGTTGTTGAAAACATTTTAAACGTTTTTATAGTGAAATGAAATAAGAACAGGACAAATCGATCAAGACAGTCAAATCGATTTCTAACAATGTTTTAGAAGTAGAGGTGTACTATTCTAGTTTCAATCTACTATA
>NZ_VMMV01000079.1:0-12849 GCF_013277375.1 Streptococcus sp. 3613 | reverse complement strand
TAGTATTTTCTAAATTATTGGGAAGTCCTAACGTCCCCAATTGAGCGCCAATCGGTTCTTCCAAAATTAAAACTGCTAAGTCATAGGTAGTAAGCTCATCTGGATCAGTATTTCGAAATTCTTTTAAATAGCGAGCTTCTTTTACTTTTATCCGACCAAACGGCACACTATTTGGAGTACGAGCAGGAGTAACATATAGTTCTTCTGCATCTTTACCAAACTCATGTTTATAAATATTATGAGCAGCAGTAATAAGGACATTATCCTTTATAAAATTGGCACTCCCTCGATAAGTTACATCTTTACCATTTTTCACACCACGAAATTCTTACTCTACATAAGCTGATGTAGAGTAAGGATATTGTAAAGTATTTTTTACCTTAACTAAATCATTTTTACCAATAATGACTTCTGACTGATTTGTATAATATTGACCATAAGTCGGTGAAACATCGGGAAGTGAAAAATTATTAGTTCCTGGACTCTCTTGTAATGTTTCACTTACCTCATACTCCTCGCCTGTACTTGAAATAACAGTCAAAGCAGATACTGTCGATAGCAGGCTAGCTAATAAAGTACCCGCAATAATTGAAATACCGAATTTGCGATAAAATGTTTTCTTCATTATTTTATCCTCCTAAAAAAATTGTAACACATCTGTTCGTCCCTGTCAATATAGTAAATTGAAATAAGATGTGAACAAATCGATTAGGAAAGTTAAATTAATTTCTAGAAAAGTTTTAGCAGTTGTGGTGTACCATTCTAGTTTCAATCCACTATACAAAGAAAAAAACGGAAAGACATCCCTTTCTCCATTTGAAAAAAGCAGTTACACAACTGCAACTGCTTTTCTATTCTTGCATGGTGTAACCAACACCACGCACGGTTTTAATGTAGCTTTTTTGACCTTTTACATCAAGCTTGCTACGTAGATAACGGATATAGACATCTACGATATTTGTCTCGGTCCCACTTTCATACTTCCAGACACTTTCCAACAACTGCTCACGAGTCAGAACTTTCTTGCTTCCCATAAGTGTCGCCAAAAGGTCATACTCACGGCGAGTCAGAGCAATCATCTCTTCACCACGATAAACCGTGTGATGTTCAACATCTATCCTAAGATTGCGGTAGGTCCTTGGAACTTTCATCAGACTGCAGTGTTGATCAATGAAGTCCCGACCTCGGAAGATCGCCGAAATACGCGCTACCAGATTTTCGATAAGGACTGGCTTATAGATGTATGAAACTGCAAAACGCTGAACAACTTCCAGCTCTTCTTGCAAGTCTTCCCAATGATCTAAAATCATGATGACTGAGGCTGGCTTAGTTCGACTCAGCTTATCTGCAAAATCCTGGGCTGTCATATCCCCCAGATGAGCATTCAATAAAATCAAGTCATAGTCTGTCTGAAGAGCCATGGAGAAGGCTTTTTGCCCCTCCTCAACCTGATCAACTCGGTATTGCTCTTTTTGGAGTTCCAAACTTAAAAAATGAGCTAGATTTCGTTCTTTCTCAAGTAATAAAATCCGTTTCCCCATGGCAGACCTACTTATTTTTCGTCATACCAAGAGTAGTGGAAGGTTCCTTCTTTGTCTTTACGTTGGTAAGTGTGGGCACCAAAGTAATCACGTTGCGCTTGGATCAAGTTAGCTGGAAGATCAGCTGAACGGTAGCTATCAAAGTAAGTAATAGCTGCTGAGAAGGTTGGTACTGGCACACCAGCTTGAACTGCAAGAGCTACGATATCACGCACTGCTTGTTGGTACTTAGCAGTAACATCCAAGAAGTACTCATCCAAAAGAAGGTTGGCAAGGTCTGCATCACGGTTGTAAGCATCTGTAATCTTTTGCAAGAAACGAGAACGGATGATACAGCCATCACGCCAGATAGATGCGATGTCTGCAAATGGCAAGTTCCAGTTATTTTCTTTAGAAGCTACACGTAATTGCGCAAAACCTTGTGCGTATGAGATGATTTTTGAGAAGTAAAGGGCTTGACGGATTTTTTCAATCAATTCAGCCTTATCTCCTTCAAATTTGAAGGCAGCTGGTTTTGGAAGAACCTTGCTAGCATGCACGCGTTCTTCTTTGTAAGTTGAAATGTAGCGAGCAAATACTGACTCAGTAATTAGCGACAATGGCACACCAAGGTCAAGTGATGATTGGCTAGTCCATTTACCAGTTCCCTTGTTACCTGCGGCATCAAGGATGTAGTCTACGATTGGTCCATCTTGGCCTTCATCGTCTTTACGGCTCAAGATATCAGCTGTGATTTCGATCAAGTAGCTATCCAATTCACCCTTGTTCCACTCAGTAAAGATTTCAGCCATGTCTTCTGCAGAAAGGTCTAGCAAGTGTTGCATCAAGTCATAGCTTTCTGCAATCAATTGCATATCACCATACTCGATACCGTTGTGAACCATTTTCACATAGTGACCAGCTCCATCAGGACCGATGTAAGTCACACATGGTTTGCCATCTTCTGGTGCTTTAGCTGAGATTTCTTCAAGAACATCTGCAACCAATTCGTAGGCCTCTTTTTGTCCACCAGGCATGATAGAAGGCCCTTCAAGGGCACCTTTTTCACCACCAGAAACCCCAGTACCGATAAAGTTGATACCAGAGTTTGCCAATTCTTCATTACGACGAATTGTATCTTTGTAGAAAGTGTTTCCTCCGTCAATCAAGATATCACCCTTGTCAAGGTGTGGAAGAAGGGCCTGGATAGTAGCATCTGTACCAGGTCCAGCTTGAACCATCAGCATGATACGGCGAGGTTTTTCGATTGAGTTTACAAAACTTTCAACGTCATAGCTTGGTACAAAGTTCTTTTCAGGATGGCAAGCAATCACATCTTCCGTTTTTTCTTTACTACGGTTGTAAATAGCAACTGTGTAACCACGAGATTCAATATTAAGGGCAAGGTTACGACCCATTACGGCCATACCTACGACACCAAAGTTAGCTTTTGTCATTTGACACTCCTCTTGTTTCATTTATTTTATTTTATCATTTTTACTTTTGAAAAGAAAGAATTTTGTAACGACTGCTTAGTAGTCCAAGTCATCTGCATGACCAGCGCCATTTCCGACAAAGTAGCCTGTCTTACAGTTAAGGGTAAAGAGATAGGTTCCATCTGGCTTGTAGAGGTTGTAATAACCATTGCCGTTAACGATATTGACACGTTCAAGGATATATTGGTCTCCAGTGATATAGCCACGTGATCGTGAAGTCGCTAGAATTTGTTCCAAGACACCATCCGCAAAATCCCAGGCAGAGTTGTTACTATCATCAATAGCAGACTGGTTATAGGCAACACGACTGGCACTTCTTTGAACAGCAACACCCGCACTTGATACGCCCATATTGACTTTGCTACGAGAACTTCTAGTCTCATTTGAGGCAGCATTTGAACTACTTGGGCTTGTCTCACTAGTCGTATTTGAGCTTGTTTGACTAGTGCTTGAGCTACTAGTTTCACTTGAACTTGAGCTAGAAGTACTTGTTTGCTGGCTCTTACCAAGGCTGATAGCCTTATCTAGCACTTTATCAAGCTCCGTATTTCCAGTTTTAATATCCGTAAATTTAGCATCCGATTTGGCTTTGGCATTGGTATCCAAGACACCATCCACAATAGCTGGTTTCTCAAATTGAGCATTGACATCTTGAATGGCCTTGATTTGCGTTGCTAGACTATCATACTTAGATTTGGCTAGCGTATGTTCACGACTACCTTCCAGTTTATCAAGCAAGGTTTTGAGTTGAGTCAGTTTATCAAACTGGCTATTTTTCAAAGCCGTTTTATTACTATCTGTGTAGAAAGCATCATATAAATTATTAAATTCTTCCACTTCTGCCTGCGTGTTTGTGGTTGATTGAGAAGTCTGAATTTCCTTGGTCGAGCGATTCACTTGACGATAGACATAATAAGCACTGACACAGATAATTACTGATACAAGCGCCAAAGCGGTCAAAACAAAGCCTTTTTTGCTTTTCTTTTCTGAGTCTTCTTGTTCCAGACGAGAAAGGTTTTGCTCCTCTTCCACTTCTTCAGTCATTTCTGTTGGATTTTCATCCTCTAGCAATAGAGGATCCAAGCCTTGCTCCTCATCGTCCAGAGGCAAGGGTGGTAAGATGTCTTCAGAAGATGGAACTTCCTCCGAAGAAGCTTCTGACTCTTCTACAGCCTCACGCATCTCTTGAATTAAATCATCCAGACTCTGAGTTTCAACTAACTCCTCTTTTTTGTATTGGCGAGTCGCAAACTTATCCGCCTCAATTTCATCTCTGTGTTGCTTAACATACTTGTCCAAAATGGAATCCTCAGGCAAGACTCCTGCTTCCACTTCTTCATTTTTACGAATAGCTTGACCAACTGTTAGCTCTTTTGCTTCATCAAAATCAAATTGCGGTTCTTGGCCTTCTTTTTTATGACGATTTCGTCTTTTTTTACTCATGAGTATCCCTTTCTATTTTACCTCTTGCCGTTTGACACGCTGACCAAAATATTGATACAGATCCACTTTCAAGGTTCCGTTGTATAACTTACGCTTCTTATCTGCTTGGCTACCATACTTACTTTCAAAAGCTTCATCACTAGTCAGGATAAATTTGCTCCAAGTTTTCAGTGGTGCAAATACTTGCCCCATCTCAGTATAGAGCTTGGTAACTCCTGCATCATCTGATAAACGCTCCCCGTAAGGCGGATTGGAAATAATCACACCATTGATTTTATCGGAACGTAAATCCTGCACGCGCATCTGCTTAAAGGTAACATCTCCTGCAACACCAGCTGCCTGGGCATTGGCCTTAGCAATTTCCACCATGCGAGCATCAATATCACAGCCCATAATATCCAGTTCCAGCTCACGGTCTACTTTTTTAGCCGCTTCTGTACGCACTTCTTGAATCAAGCGATCACTAATCCAGTTCCATTCCTCAAAGGCAAAAGAGCGACGAAGTCCTGGTGCCATCTTTCGAGCAATCATAACTGCCTCAATACAGAAAGTCCCCGAACCACAGGTCGGATCAATCAAAGGCTTGTCTGGATACCAGTTAGAGAGTTGTAAAATAGCTGCCGCCATGTTTTCCTTGATAGGGGCTCCCCCTTTTTCGGTACGATAGCCACGTTTAAAGAGACTAGACCCGGTCGTATCAATCATGACAGTTGCCACATCTTTGAGAATAGAGACCTCAATCTTAAACTCTGGGCCATTCTCCATCAGTGGAATACTTTCTGGGCGAGCATAGTGTTTCTGCAATTTCTTGACAACAGCTTTCTTAGAAATAGCCTGAACACTGGGCTCATTGTGAAGTTTAGATTTAACACATTTGGCTTTTGAAATCGGGAACCGAGCTCCAAGTGGTAAATAATTTTCCCAATCTAGGGCGAAAACTCCCTGAAACAGCTCTTCAAAAGTCTTAGCTGGGAACGTTCCTACGATGATTTTGATACGATCTGCTGCCCGAAGCCAGAGGTTGGTTTCGATAATAGCTCTCACGTCTCCTTGAAAACGAACACGACCATTTTCAACCTGACAATCGTAGCCCAACTCTCGCACTTCTCGTCCTACAACAGCTTCAAGACCTGCTGCCACAGTTGCAATTAAATTAAATTCTTTTTTCATGTTACAGTCTTACAAGACCTTTCTATATGTCCACTTTAAAAAATGAGGTTGAGAAAATTTCTCAGCCCCAACCTATATGCAATTTTCTATAAGCCATGTTTTGTTCCAGAAGTGACTAGGACCACTTCCTTCGATAATCATCTGTCTACCACTAACAGCTCCAGCTGATAGCAGTCAGAATACTACGTTCGTTTCCGTGTACTCCATGCCCCGACCAAAATTTGGGTTGCTAGCTTGAGGGGTTTACCGCGTTCCACTCTCTCCGTTTCCAGAAAGACTCCGTCACTGTGGCACTTTCAAGCCTACTCTGACCTATCAAAAGACTTAGCCATTTCAACTGCCGTAACGATTTCTCGTCCCTAGGCTTATGGTTTCGCCTAGCACAAACACTACAGGCATCACAGCCTGTGCTAGCATGGACTTTCCTCATGAGAAGCAATTCTCCTCACGCGATTATCCAAAAATTGCATGTAACAAGACCTGAATTACAAATCAGTATTGTCTAAAATTTGTTTACCGAATACTTCTTTTTCAAGACGATTCAAGCGTTTCAAAATATCAAAATTCGTCATAGAAGATGAAGCAGCCACATCAATTGGATCTGGGTGACTAGGACTTGGAGCCGAGCTCACTTGCGGTTTACGAGTTAATTCTTCCTTCAAATCCGCAATCTCCTGACGAAGTGACTTGACCAAGGCAGCATAGGTTTCATAGTCCTTGATGACATCGTCTAAAAACTCATCAACTTCTACCTTACTATAGCCACGGACTTCACGCCCAAACTCTTGTTCAAAAATATCTTTTGCTGAAAAAATAATACTTGCCATGTCTCTCTCCATTCTCGATTGCTAGTATTATTATATAAAAAAAGGCAAACAAAAATCAAGGTCAAAGCTTCAATTTTCGGAAAAATTTTCAGCAAGTTCATTTAATTGATCAAATGTTAATCTCTTTATAAAATAGTCCTCTTGATTTTTCATCTTTTGGTAAAAATAAGCTAATTTCGTTTCATTTTCTTCATCATAAAAAAGATAGGAACTATTCGTATTTTCCAGTAAAAACTGCTGATAATCTCTTAACTGCCCCTTGTGTTCATAGCGAGAATAAGCATATTTGACAAAGTCTACCTGCTTAAAACGGCTCAGTTTCATCTGATTGGCTTCATTCCAATTTTCCCCATGGGCTTCAAAAGCAAAAATGGTCGCCAACTGGAAACCGTATTCGATTTTCATCTCCTGAGCAACCTCTAAAACCCAATATTCAAAACCCAAACTTCCTGTAAACACAAGCCAAGCCACCCCATCTGCTGCCATAGCCTCTAAATCTTTACGTATTGCTTTTTTTATCAATTTAAGACGAGGATCCTTGTCAGAAGACAAACCCAAATCAAAAGCAGAATAGCCTAAAACCAAAGCTGTAGCCATTTTTAACCCTTTCTGTGCAAATTTATGATATAATATGGTATATAAATGAAATTTAGGAGATTATAAAATGAAAAAAATATATATACTTGATTTTTTAAATTTAGCTATTTCCTTCCTAATTTGTAGATGGTTTTTTATGGAATACCTTTACTTCCAATTCATCTCTATCTTTAGTTTTCCTACCGGTGGCTCTGATTTCTGGAGACCTCTATTCATCATTCTAATTCTAACATTGTTTTTATTCACTTTCCTAAGATCTAGCTATACGCACAGACTTGATACTAGATTGATAAGAATATCTTATTTTCTTTACTGTTTAATTCTTGTTTATTCGCTACTTTTTAAAAATTTAGGTATTCAGGGAGTTAACTTTAATCTCGTTGAGTTTATCAAAGATTCACTTTTAATTGATTCAACAATTCCTCTTTTAAATATTGTAATTTTTATCCCAATAGGAGGATTATTTAAATTTAATTTTAAAACAGTCATGCGTTTTATCTTTTTCATAACAATAATAGAAACCTCACAATATGTATTTCATCTCGGATTCTTTGATATAGGAGATATATTTACAAACACAATAGGTTTTATAATTGGAAGCAATATCCATGATAGCAGATTAGGAAAAAAGATAATTCATTACATAAAATAAAACTACAAATCTTAGATATTCTATTTACATTCCTTTAAAATCAGAAAGAGCATCATTTTTTATAATATGTACTAATGATAGGCATTTGTTTAAAGTATATATTTAAACTCCGATGTTTATTACGCAAACTGTCAACAAAACATGTAAACTTTGATTTTAAAGAAGGCCAGGTGAAAACTCATAGTAAACAGAAAACAAAAGAACTAAGCACAGTTTGAATAGTATCCTTTTTTGAGGTTGTAGATAATACTGACAAAATCAGTAACAAATCTATGAAAATATCTACTACCTATATTGCTTTTTAATTTTATAAAAGCATCAATTTTAAGAGAAAACAAATATTTCAATAATAAACCGTATATGATCAAAGATTTTAAAATCGTGATAATATTCGGTTTTTCTGATTGTAAAGATTTTTTACCAAACTTATTTTTAATTGATAATAATTCACTTATTATTACCAAATTCTCTTTAAAAGTATGTTTTAAAATAACTTATATCTATTCAATCTTTATAATCCATCACAAAATACTTTTCTACATCAAAACTCACAAAGAAACTATAGTAAATTGAAATAAGATGAGGATAAATCATTTGAGGCATTCAAATTAATTTCTAACAATGCTTTAGAAATTATGTTGTACTATTCTAGTTTCATTTTACTATAAAAACCAATTGATATGATTAGTAAGGAAGAGTATTAAACTAAAAAATTATAAAATAGTTAATAAAAGACTTATCCAAATAAATACTCAATTAATAAGTCACACTACCTGAAATATTATATAAACCTCTATCCTCAGTATTGAAATATAATCCATAAGTACCTGAATTTAGATCAACACTAATTGTTCCACTAGTTTTTCCATAATAAACAGATGATGCATATATTTTACCACCAATCCATGAACGACTCACAACAGAAACTCTAAACCCTACGTTCCCACTCCCAGGTCTAGGAGTTTGGTTATGATTAACAGTATAGGTTCTTCTACGGTTAGTGTACCAAGCTTGTATTGAATATTGACCTCTTATTCCCTGTCCATTATAAGTAATCGCAGTTGCTGCATGCACTACATTTGCTATCAACAGAATCCATAAAAAGCCAATAGATAGTATCCGAATAATGTCTTTCATAGAGATTCCTTCAAAATATATAAGTATGGAGATAATTTCAATCCCAAGTTTAATCAGTCTGTAGTTAATTACTAGAAGAATGTTCCGAATCAATAAAACAATAAAGCTAAAATCAAGCCTATATAATTACGACTCTAGATTATATCTTGTTTGTAAAGCGCTTTCGACATCATTATATAACATTTATAAAATTAAATCAAATGATATTTATATTTTTTATACTACGTTGTGATTCGAATGTGATAATGTCTTTAGTAAATCGAACGTGAAAATATCCCATTTGGTAGAATAGTCATATGAAAAGGATCCAACTGAATATGAATGAAGCGAAAAAATATCTTGTGATAAAAGCTATAGCCATTTTTAACCCTTTCTGTGCAAATTTATGGTATAATAAAGTGATGTTATTGTACCAATAAGGAGAATTATGGTCAACTATCCACATAAACTTTCATCACAAAAAAGACAAACATCTCTTTCTCAACCCAAAAATTTCGCAAATCGAGGAATGTCTTTTGAAAAGATGATCAATGCTACCAACGACTACTATTTGTCTCAGGGCTTGGCTGTTATACACAAGAAACCAACCCCTATTCAAATCGTACGAGTGGACTATCCACAACGAAGTCGTGCCAAGATTGTTGAAGCCTATTTTCGACAAGCTTCAACGACGGACTATTCTGGCGTTTATAATGGATATTACATCGACTTTGAAGCCAAGGAAACAAAACAAAAACGTGCGATTCCGATGAAAAATTTTCATCCACATCAGATTCAGCATATGGAACAAGTCCTTGCCCAACAAGGAATCTGCTTTGTCCTTCTTCACTTTTCTTCTCAGCAAGAAACCTACTTATTGCCGGCATTCGATTTGATTCGCTTCTATCATCAAGATAAGGGGCAAAAATCAATGCCACTTGGATATATTCGAGAATATGGATATGAAATCAAGGCTAGTGCCTTCCCTCAAATTCCTTATCTCAATGTTATCAAAGAACATTTATTAGGTGGTAAAACAAGATGAACAAACCAACGATTCTGCGCCTAATCAAGTATCTGAGCATTAGCTTCTTAAGCTTGGTTATCGCAGCCATTGTCTTAGGCGGAGGAGTTTTTTTCTACTACGTTAGCAAGGCTCCTAGCCTATCCGAGAGTAAACTAGTTGCAACAACCTCTAGTAAAATCTACGACAATAAAAATCAACTCATTGCTGACTTGGGTTCTGAACGCCGCGTCAATGCCCAAGCTAATGATATTCCCACAGATTTGGTTAAGGCAATCGTTTCTATCGAAGACCATCGCTTCTTCGACCACAGGGGGATTGATACCATCCGTATCCTGGGAGCTTTCTTGCGCAATCTGCAAAGCAATTCCCTCCAAGGTGGATCAACTCTCACCCAACAGTTGATTAAGTTGACTTACTTTTCAACCTCGACTTCCGACCAGACTATTTCTCGTAAGGCTCAGGAAGCTTGGTTAGCGATTCAGTTAGAACAAAAAGCAACCAAGCAAGAAATCTTGACCTACTATATAAATAAGGTCTACATGTCTAATGGCAACTATGGAATGCAGACAGCCGCTCAAAACTACTATGGTAAAGACCTCAATAATTTAAGTTTACCTCAGTTAGCCTTGCTGGCTGGAATGCCTCAGGCACCAAACCAATATGACCCCTATTCACATCCAGAAGCAGCCCAAAACCGCCGAAACTTGGTCTTATCTGAAATGAAAAATCAAGGCTACATCTCTGCTGAACAGTATGAGAAAGCAGTCAACACATCAATTACTGATGGACTACAAAGTCTCAAATCAGCAAGTAATTACCCTGCTTACATGGATAATTACCTCAAGGAAGTCATCAATCAAGTTGAAGAAGAAACAGGCTATAACCTGCTCACAACTGGGATGGATGTCTACACAAATGTAGACCAAGAAGCTCAAAAACATCTGTGGGATATTTACAATACAGACGAATACGTTGCCTATCCAGACGATGAATTGCAAGTCGCTTCTACCATTGTCGATGTTTCTAACGGTAAAGTCATTGCCCAGCTAGGAGCACGACATCAGTCAAGTAATGTTTCCTTCGGAATTAACCAAGCAGTGGAAACAAACCGCGACTGGGGATCAACTATGAAACCGATCACAGACTATGCTCCTGCCTTGGAGTACGGTGTCTACGATTCAACTGCTACTATCGTTCACGATGAGCCCTATAACTATCCTGGGACAGATACCCCTGTCTATAACTGGGATAGGGGCTACTTTGGCAACATCACCTTGCAATACGCCCTGCAACAATCGCGAAACGTCCCAGCCGTGGAAACGCTAAACAAGGTCGGACTCAACCGCGCCAAGACTTTCCTAAATGGTCTCGGAATCGACTACCCAAGTCTTCACTACTCAAATGCCATTTCAAGTAACACAACCGAATCGGACAAAAAATATGGAGCAAGTAGTGAAAAGATGGCTGCTGCTTACGCTGCCTTTGCAAATGGTGGAACTTACTATAAGCCAATGTATATCCATAAAGTCGTCTTTAGTGATGGGAGTGAAAAAGAGCTCTCTAATGTCGGAACTCGTGCCATGAAGGAAACGACAGCCTATATGATGACCGACATGATGAAAACAGTCTTGACTTATGGAACTGGACGAAATGCCTATCTTGCTTGGCTCCCTCAGGCTGGTAAAACAGGAACCTCTAACTATACAGACGAGGAAATTGAAAACCACATCAAGACCTCTCAGTTTGTAGCACCTGATGAACTATTTGCTGGCTATACGCGTAAATATTCAATGGCTGTATGGACAGGCTATTCTAACCGTCTGACACCACTTGTAGGCAATGGCCTTACGGTCGCTGCCAAAGTTTACCGCTCTATGATGACCTACCTGTCTGAAGGAAGCAATCCAGAGGATTGGAATATACCAGATGGTATCTATCGAAATGGGCAGTTTGTTTTCCAAAATGGAGCAAGACCGACTTGGACTGAAACAACATCCCAATCATCTTCAACCGAAAACTCCTCAACAAGTACAGAAGGCTCTACTAGCCTAGCACCAACTACAAGTCCTGATGCTAGTACCAATGGTCAAAACCAAGCACCAAATACACCCGGAGCCAATCAAACTCCAGCTCCACAGACCCCTCAACAACAACCACAACAGTAAACGAAAAATCCTGAGAACTCTAAACTCAGGATTTTGTCATTTTCAAAATGAAATACAGAGGTCAAGTACATTTTCCCATAATAAAACGCATACGACCAAGGATTTTCTGTACTGACCCCAAAAGTTAGACAATTAATTTATCCAAAGGATTTAGTTCTGTACTGCACAGGGCTAAGTCCTTTTAGTTTTACCTTAATTCTCTTGTTGTTGTAATAATCAATATAGTCTATAATGGCTTGTTCCAATTGATTAAGTGATTTAAATGTTTTCTCATAGCCATAAAACATTTCCGATTTTAAAATGCCAAAGAAAGATTCCATCCTACCGTTGTCTGGGCTGTTGCCCTTGCGTGACATGGATGCTTGAATTCCCTTACTCTCTAGGAACCGATGATAAGAATCGTGTTGATATTGCCAGCCTTGGTCACTATGGAGAATCGTATTCTCGTAGCATTTCTCTGTGAATGCCTGTTCCAACATTGTTTGTACTTGTTCTAAGTTGGGTGAAGTTGAAAGATTATAGGCGATAATTTCACTATTAAAGCCATCTAAAACTGGTGATAAGTAAAGCTTTTGAGTACTTGCTGGAATGGCAAATTCTGTCACATCTGTGTAGCACTTTTCCATTGTTTTAGAGCCTTCAAATTGACGTTGAATGAGATTCTCTGCCTTCTTACCAACGTCTCCTTTATGAGAAGAATATTTTCGTTTCTGTCGCATTTTAGCTTGTAAATTGAGTACTTTCATCAAGCCTTGAACTCTTTTATGATTTACTAGATAACCACGATTTCTTAGTTCTAAATAAATCCGACGATAAGCATAATTTCCCTTGTGTTC
>NZ_VMMV01000078.1:0-6868 GCF_013277375.1 Streptococcus sp. 3613 | reverse complement strand
CAAAGAAGTCGCATTCATCTAAAATTGGATTAATAACTATCCTAAAAAATGCTTGAACTACAAATCACCCAGAGAAGACTTCTTCATGGCTAACTTGAACTTGAAATTTGGCCTCCTTGTCTGATTTGTCTGACTAGTGCAAGCTGGTCGGATTTGTGGTAAAATAGATAAGATATGACAAAAGAATTTCATCATGTAACGGTCTTACTCCATGAAACGATTGATATGCTTGACGTAAAGCCCGACGGTATCTACGTTGATGCGACTTTGGGTGGAGCAGGCCATAGCGAGTATTTATTAAGTAAATTAAGTGAAAAAGGCCATCTCTATGCCTTTGACCAGGATCAGAATGCCATTGACAATGCGCAAAAACGCTTGGCACCTTACATTGAGAAGGGAATGGTGACCTTTATCAAGGATAACTTCCGTCATTTACAGGCACGTTTGCGCGAAGCTGGTGTTCAGGAAATTGATGGAATTTGTTATGACTTGGGAGTGTCTAGTCCTCAATTGGACCAGCGTGAGCGTGGTTTTTCTTATAAAAAGGATGCGCCACTGGACATGCGGATGAATCAGGATGCTAGTCTGACAGCCTATGAAGTGGTTAATCATTATGACTATCATGATTTGGTTCGTATTTTCTTCAAATACGGTGAGGATAAATTCTCTAAACAGATTGCGCGTAAGATTGAGCAAGCGCGTGAAGTGAAGCCGATTGAGACAACGACTGAGTTAGCAGAGATTATCAAGTTGGTCAAACCTGCCAAGGAACTCAAGAAGAAGGGGCATCCTGCTAAGCAGATTTTCCAGGCTATTCGAATTGAAGTCAATGATGAACTGGGAGCGGCAGATGAGTCCATCCAGCAGTCTATGGATATGTTGACTCTGGATGGTAGAATTTCAGTGATTACCTTTCATTCCTTGGAAGACCGCTTGACCAAGCAATTGTTTAAGGAAGCTTCAACAGTTGAAGTTCCAAAAGGTTTGCCTTTCATCCCAGATGATCTCAAGCCCAAGATGGAATTGGTATCCCGTAAGCCAATCTTGCCAAGTGCAGAAGAATTAGAAGCCAATAACCGCTCGCACTCAGCCAAGTTGCGCGTGGCCAGAAAAATTCACAAGTAAGAGGAAAAATGATGGCAGAAAGAATGGAAAAAACAGGTCAAATACTACAGATGCAACTTAAACGGTTTTCGCGTGTGGAAAAAGCTTTTTACTTTTCCATTGCTGTAACCACTCTTATTGTAGCCATTAGTATTATTTTTATGCAGACCAAGCTCTTGCAAGTGCAGAATGATTTGACAAAAATCAATGCGCAGATAGAAGAAAAGAAGACCGAATTGGACGATGCCAAGCAAGAGGTCAATGAACTATTACGTGCAGAACGTTTGAAAGAGATTGCCAATTCACACGATTTGCAATTAAACAATGAAAATATTCGAATAGCGGAGTAAGATATGAAGTGGACAAAAAGAGTAATCCGTTATGCGACGAAAAATCGGAAATCGCCGGCTGAAAACAGACGCAGAGTTGGAAAAAGTCTGAGTTTATTATCTGTCTTTGTTTTTGCCGTTTTTTTAGTCAATTTTGCGGTCATTATTGGGACGGGCACTCGCTTTGGAACAGATTTAGCGAGGGAAGCTAAGAAGGTTCATCAAACCACCCGTACAGTTCCTGCCAAACGTGGGACTATTTATGACCGAAATGGAGTCCCTATTGCTGAGGATGCGACATCTTATAATGTCTATGCGGTTATTGATGAGAACTATAAGTCAGCAACGGGTAAGATTCTTTACGTAGAAAAAACACAATTTAACAAGGTTGCAGAGGTCTTTCATAAGTATCTGGACATGGAAGAATCCTATGTAAGAGAGCAACTCTCGCAACCTAATCTCAAGCAAGTTTCCTTTGGTTCGAAGGGCAATGGGATTACCTATGCCAATATGATGTCTATCAAAAAAGAGTTGGAAACTGCAGAGGTCAAGGGGATTGATTTTACAACCAGTCCCAATCGTAGTTACCCAAACGGACAATTTGCTTCTAGTTTTATCGGATTAGCTCAGCTCCATGAAAATGAAGATGGAAGCAAGAGCTTGCTGGGAACCTCTGGAATGGAGAGTTCCTTGAACAGTATTCTTGCAGGGACAGACGGCATTATTACCTATGAAAAGGATCGTCTGGGTAATATTGTACCTGGAACAGAACAAGTTTCCCAACAAACGGTAGATGGCAAGGATGTTTATACAACCATTTCCAGCCCTCTCCAGTCCTTTATGGAAACCCAGATGGATGCTTTTCAAGAGAAGGTAAAAGGAAAGTACATGACAGCGACTTTGGTCAGTGCTAAAACAGGGGAAATTCTGGCAACAACGCAACGACCAACCTTTGATGCCGATACTAAGGAAGGAATCACTAAGGACTTTGTCTGGCGTGATATTCTTTATCAAAGTAACTATGAGCCAGGTTCCACTATGAAAGTGATGATGTTGGCTGCTGCTATTGATAATAATACCTTTCCAGGAGGAGAAGTCTTCAATAGTAGTGAGTTAAAAATTGCAGATGCCACGATTCGAGATTGGGACGTCAATGAAGGATTGACTGGTGGCAGAATGATGACTTTTTCTCAAGGTTTTGCACACTCAAGTAACGTGGGGATGACCCTCCTTGAGCAAAAGATGGGAGATGCTACCTGGCTTGATTATCTTAATCGTTTTAAATTTGGTGTTCCGACCCGTTTCGGTTTGACGGATGAGTATGCTGGGCAACTTCCTGCGGATAATATCGTTAACATTGCGCAAAGCTCATTTGGGCAAGGGATTTCAGTGACCCAGACGCAAATGATTCGTGCCTTTACAGCTATTGCTAATGACGGTGTCATGCTGGAGCCTAAATTTATTAGTGCCATTTATGATCCAAATGATCAAACTGCTCGGAAATCTCAAAAAGAAATTGTGGGAAATCCTGTTTCTAAAGATGCAGCTAGTCTAACTCGGACTAACATGGTTTTGGTAGGGACGGATCCGGTTTATGGAACCATGTATAACCACAGCACAGGCAAGCCAACTGTAACTGTTCCTGGGCAAAATGTAGCCCTCAAGTCTGGTACGGCTCAGATTGCTGACGAGAAAAATGGTGGTTATCTAGTTGGGTTAACTAACTATATTTTCTCGGCTGTATCGATGAATCCGGCTGAAAATCCTGATTTTATCTTGTATGTGACGGTCCAACAACCTGAACATTATTCAGGTATTCAGTTGGGAGAATTTGCCAATCCTATCTTGGAGCGGGCTTCAGCTATGAAAGACTCTCTCAATCTTCAAACAACAGCTAAAGCTTTGGAGCAAGTAAGTCAACAAAGTCCTTATCATATGCCTAGTGTCAAGGATATTTCACCTGGTGATTTAGCAGAAGAATTGCGTCGCAATCTTGTACAACCTATTGTTGTGGGAACAGGAACGAAGATTAAAAACAGTTCTGCTGAAGAAGGGAAGAATCTTGCCCCGAATCAGCAAGTCCTGATCTTATCTGATAAAGCAGAGGAAGTTCCAGACATGTATGGTTGGACAAAGGAGACTGCTGAGACCTTTGCTAAGTGGCTCAATATAGAACTTGCATTTGAAGGTTCGGGCTCTACTGTGCAGAAGCAAGATGTTCGAGCTAACACAGCTATCAAGGATATTAAAAAAATTACATTAACTTTAGGAGACTAATATGTTTATTTCCATCAGTGCTGGAATTGTGACATTTTTACTAACTGTAGTAGGAATTCCGGCCTTTATCCAATTTTATAGAAAGGCGCAAATTACAGGCCAGCAGATGCATGAGGATGTCAAACAGCATCAGGCAAAAGCTGGGACTCCTACAATGGGAGGTTTGGTTTTCTTAATTACTTCTGTTTTGCTTGCTTTCTTTTTCGCCCTATTTAGTAGCCAATTCAGCAATAATGTGGGAATGATTTTGTTCATCTTGGTCTTGTATGGCTTGGTCGGATTTTTAGATGACTTTCTCAAGGTTTTTCGCAAAATCAATGAGGGGCTGAATCCTAAGCAAAAATTGGCTCTTCAGCTTCTAGGTGGAGTTATCTTCTATCTTTTCTATGAGCGTGGGGGCGATATGCTTTCAGTCTTTGGTTACCAAGTGCATCTGGGGATTTTCTATATTTTCTTCGCCCTTTTCTGGCTAGTCGGTTTTTCAAATGCAGTCAACTTGACAGACGGTATTGACGGTCTAGCTAGTATTTCCGTTGTGATTAGTTTGTCTGCCTATGGAGTTATTGCCTATGTGCAAGGTCAGATGGACATCCTTCTAGTGATTCTTGCTATGATTGGTGGTTTGCTCGGTTTCTTCATCTTTAACCATAAGCCTGCCAAGGTCTTTATGGGTGATGTGGGAAGTTTGGCTTTAGGTGGAATGCTGGCAGCTATCTCTATGGCTCTCCACCAAGAATGGACTCTCTTGATTATCGGAATTGTGTATGTTTTTGAAACAACTTCGGTCATGATGCAAGTCAGCTATTTTAAACTGACAGGTGGTAAACGTATTTTCCGTATGACGCCTGTCCATCACCATTTTGAGCTTGGAGGATTGTCTGGTAAAGGAAATCCTTGGAGCGAGTGGAAGGTTGACTTCTTCTTTTGGGGAGTGGGGCTTCTAGCAAGTCTCCTGACCCTAGCAATTTTATATTTGATGTAAGAATGGCACCCTGATGTTTCGGGGTGTTTTTGCTTTTTAAAAAATATTGGTCAATTAAAGTCAAAATCCTTGACCTTTTCTGACTAATGTAGTATATTATGAACGTAAGGTAAATGAAAGCCTTACTAGAACACTTGTTTAAAGTAAAATAGAAAGAGGTGGGGTCTATGTTTAATCTAGAAATCTTCAGAAGTAAAGATAGTCTACTCCTGCTTGAAAAAGAAAAACCAGAAATAGTACCTAGAGTGGCAATCTAGCTAGTCTAAATTTTTTAAAACAAAGGTCAAAGATAGTCAATATCAGTAATAATAAATAACAAAAAGAGGTAAAGAATATGAATAACAACTTTAATAATTTTAACAACATGGATGATTTATTTAACCAATTGATGGGTGGTATGCGAGGATACAGTTCTGAAAATCGTCGTTACTTGATTAATGGACGTGAAGTGACACCTGAGGAATTTGCTCACTATCGTGCGACTGGTCAATTACCAGGAAATGCAGAAGCTGATGTACAAATGCCACAACAGGCTTCAGGTATGAAACAAGATGGTGTCCTTGCTAAACTAGGTCGTAACTTGACAGCAGAAGCGCGTGAGGGCAAGTTGGATCCTGTTATCGGACGAAACAAGGAAATTCAAGAAACATCTGAAATTCTTTCACGTCGTACCAAGAACAATCCTGTTTTGGTCGGAGATGCAGGTGTTGGTAAGACAGCAGTTGTCGAAGGCTTAGCGCAAGCCATTGTGAACGGCGATGTCCCAGCTGCTATCAAGAATAAGGAAATTATTTCAATTGACATCTCTGGTCTTGAGGCTGGTACTCAATACCGTGGTAGTTTTGAAGAAAACGTTCAAAACCTAGTCAATGAAGTGAAAGAAGCAGGGAATATTATTCTCTTCTTTGATGAAATTCACCAAATCCTCGGTGCAGGTAGCACTGGTGGAGACAGTGGTTCTAAAGGGCTTGCAGACATTCTTAAGCCAGCTCTCTCTCGTGGAGAATTGACAGTGATTGGGGCAACGACTCAAGATGAATACCGTAACACTATCTTGAAGAATGCAGCTCTTGCTCGTCGGTTCAACGAAGTCAAGGTCAATGCTCCTTCAGCAGAGGATACATATAAAATTCTTCAAGGAATTCGTGACCTCTATCAGCAACACCACAATGTCATCTTGCCAGACGAAGTTTTGAAAGCAGCGGTGGATTATTCTGTTCAATACATTCCTCAACGTAGCTTGCCAGATAAGGCTATCGACCTTGTCGATGTAACGGCGGCTCACTTGGCAGCTCAGCATCCAGTAACAGATGTTCATGCTGTTGAACGTGAAATCGAAACGGAAAAAGACAAGCAAGAAAAAGCAGTTGAAGCAGAAGATTTTGAAGCAGCTCTAAACTATAAAACACGCATTGCAGAATTGGAAAAGAAAATCGAAAACCACACAGAAGATATGAAAGTGACTGCAAGTGTCAATGATGTGGCTGAATCTGTGGAACGAATGACAGGTATCCCAGTATCGCAAATGGGAGCTTCAGATATCGAACGTTTGAAAGATATGGCCCATCGCTTGCAAGACAAGGTGATTGGTCAAGATAAGGCCGTAGAAGCTGTAGCTCGTGCTATCCGTCGTAACCGTGCTGGTTTTGATGAAGGAAATCGCCCAATCGGCAGCTTCCTCTTTGTAGGGTCTACTGGGGTTGGTAAGACGGAGCTTGCTAAGCAATTGGCACTCGATATGTTTGGAACCCAGGATGCGATTATCCGTTTGGATATGTCTGAATACAGTGACCGTACAGCTGTTTCTAAGCTAATTGGTACAACAGCAGGCTATGTGGGTTATGATGACAATAGCAATACCTTAACAGAACGTGTTCGTCGCAATCCATACTCTATCATTCTCTTGGATGAAATTGAAAAGGCTGACCCTCAAGTTATTACCCTTCTCCTCCAAGTTCTAGATGATGGTCGTTTGACAGATGGTCAAGGAAATACAGTAAACTTCAAGAACACTGTCATTATTGCGACCTCAAATGCTGGATTTGGCTATGAAGCCAACTTGACAGAAGATGCGGATAAACCAGAATTGATGGATCGTTTGAAACCTTACTTCCGTCCAGAATTCCTTAACCGTTTCAATGCTGTCATCGAATTCTCATACTGGACTAAAATCAAA
>NZ_VMMV01000077.1:0-4956 GCF_013277375.1 Streptococcus sp. 3613 | reverse complement strand
AGCTAAGCGACTTCCCTATCTCACAGGGGGCAACCCCCAACTACTTCCGGCGTTCTAGGGCTTAACTTCTGTGTTCGGCATGGGTACAGGTGTATCTCCTAGGCTATCGTCACTTAACTCTGAGTAATACCTACTCAAAATTGAATATCTATTCAAACCAAGAAAACCGTTCGCTTTCGTATTCTCAGTTACTTTGGATAAGTCCTCGAGCTATTAGTATTAGTCCGCTACATGTGTCGCCACACTTCCACTTCTAACCTATCTACCTGATCATCTCTCAGGGCTCTTACTGATATAAAATCATGGGAAATCTCATCTTGAGGTGGGTTTCACACTTAGATGCTTTCAGCGTTTATCCCTTCCCTACATAGCTACCCAGCGATGCCTTTGGCAAGACAACTGGTACACCAGCGGTAAGTCCACTCTGGTCCTCTCGTACTAGGAGCAGATCCTCTCAAATTTCCTACGCCCGCGACGGATAGGGACCGAACTGTCTCACGACGTTCTGAACCCAGCTCGCGTGCCGCTTTAATGGGCGAACAGCCCAACCCTTGGGACCGACTACAGCCCCAGGATGCGACGAGCCGACATCGAGGTGCCAAACCTCCCCGTCGATGTGAACTCTTGGGGGAGATAAGCCTGTTATCCCCAGGGTAGCTTTTATCCGTTGAGCGATGGCCCTTCCATACGGAACCACCGGATCACTAAGCCCGACTTTCGTCCCTGCTCGAGTTGTAGCTCTCGCAGTCAAGCTCCCTTATACCTTTACACTCTGCGAATGATTTCCAACCATTCTGAGGGAACCTTTGGGCGCCTCCGTTACCTTTTAGGAGGCGACCGCCCCAGTCAAACTGCCCGTCAGACACTGTCTCCGATAGGGATCACCTATCTGGGTTAGAGTGGCCATAACACAAGGGTAGTATCCCAACAGCGTCTCCTTCGAAACTGGCGTCCCGATTTCGTAGACTCCTACCTATCCTGTACATGTGGTACAGACACTCAATATCAAACTGCAGTAAAGCTCCATGGGGTCTTTCCGTCCTGTCGCGGGTAACCTGCATCTTCACAGGTACTAAAATTTCACCGAGTCTCTCGTTGAGACAGTGCCCAAATCATTACGCCTTTCGTGCGGGTCGGAACTTACCCGACAAGGAATTTCGCTACCTTAGGACCGTTATAGTTACGGCCGCCGTTTACTGGGGCTTCAATTCATACCTTCGCTTACGCTAAGCACTCCTCTTAACCTTCCAGCACCGGGCAGGCGTCACCCCCTATACATCATCTTACGATTTAGCAGAGAGCTGTGTTTTTGATAAACAGTTGCTTGGGCCTATTCACTGCGGCTGACTTAAAGTCAGCACCCCTTCTCCCGAAGTTACGGGGTCATTTTGCCGAGTTCCTTAACGAGAGTTCTCTCGCTCACCTGAGGCTACTCGCCTCGACTACCTGTGTCGGTTTGCGGTACGGGTAGAGTATGTTTAAACGCTAGAAGCTTTTCTTGGCAGTGTGACGTCACTAACTTCGCTACTAAACTTCGCTCCCCATCACAGCTCAATGTTATAGAATTAAGCATTTGACTCAATTCACACCTCACTGCTTAGACAGACTCTTCCAATCGTCTGCTTTAGTTAGCCTACTGCGTCCCTCCATCACTACATACTCTAGTACAGGAATATCAACCTGTTGTCCATCGGATACACCTTTCGGTCTCTCCTTAGGTCCCGACTAACCCAGGGCGGACGAGCCTTCCCCTGGAAACCTTAGTCTTACGGTGGACAGGATTCTCACCTGTCTTTCGCTACTCATACCGGCATTCTCACTTCTATGCGTTCCAGCACTCCTCACGGTATACCTTCATCACACATAGAACGCTCTCCTACCATACCTATAAAGGTATCCACAGCTTCGGTAAATTGTTTTAGCCCCGGTACATTTTCGGCGCAGGGTCACTCGACTAGTGAGCTATTACGCACTCTTTGAATGAATAGCTGCTTCTAAGCTAACATCCTAGTTGTCTGTGCAACCCCACATCCTTTTCCACTTAACAATTATTTTGGGACCTTAGCTGGTGGTCTGGGCTGTTTCCCTTTCGACTACGGATCTTAGCACTCGCAGTCTGACTGCCGACCATAATTCTTTGGCATTCGGAGTTTATCTGAGATTGGTAATCCGGGATGGACCCCTCACCCAAACAGTGCTCTACCTCCAAGAATCTCTAATGTCGACGCTAGCCCTAAAGCTATTTCGGAGAGAACCAGCTATCTCCAAGTTCGTTTGGAATTTCTCCGCTACCCACAAGTCATCCAAGCACTTTTCAACGTGCCCTGGTTCGGTCCTCCAGTGCGTCTTACCGCACCTTCAACCTGCTCATGGGTAGGTCACATGGTTTCGGGTCTACGTCATGATACTAATTCGCCCTGTTCAGACTCGGTTTCCCTACGGCTCCGTCTCTTCAACTTAACCTCGCATCATAACGTAACTCGCCGGTTCATTCTACAAAAGGCACGCTCTCACCCATTAACGGGCTCGAACTTGTTGTAGGCACACGGTTTCAGGTTCTATTTCACTCCCCTCCCGGGGTGCTTTTCACCTTTCCCTCACGGTACTGGTTCACTATCGGTCACTAGGGAGTATTTAGGGTTGGGAGATGGTCCTCCCAGATTCCGACGGGATTTCACGTGTCCCGCCGTACTCAGGATACTGCTAGGTACAAAGACTATTTTAAATACGAGGCTATTACTCTCTTTGGCTGATCTTCCCAAATCATTCTTCTATAATCTTTGAGTCCACATTGCAGTCCTACAACCCCGAAGAGTAAACTCTTCGGTTTGCCCTCCTGCCGTTTCGCTCGCCGCTACTAAGGCAATCGCTTTTGCTTTCTCTTCCTGCAGCTACTTAGATGTTTCAGTTCACTGCGTCTTCCTCCTCACATCCTTAACAGATGTGGGTAACAGGTAGTACCTGTTGGGTTCCCCCATTCGGAAATCCCTGGATCATCGCTCACTTACAGCTACCCAAGGCATATCGTCGTTTGTCACGTCCTTCTTCGGCTCCTAGTGCCAAGGCATCCACCGTGCGCCCTTATTAACTTAACCTTATTTTCTGACCTTTCAGTCATAAACTCTTATTAATACTACAGCGTTTTCGGTTTATTTTCTTGTTACTATTTGATATAGATATTCAATTTTCAATGTGCATTACTTGGTAATCTCTCACCAATGGAGCCTAGCGGGATCGAACCGCTGACCTCCTGCGTGCAAAGCAGGCGCTCTCCCAGCTGAGCTAAGGCCCCACAAGACCTCTCAAGACTAAACAAGACCAATGCGCAGTTCCTTATCCTTAGAAAGGAGGTGATCCAGCCGCACCTTCCGATACGGCTACCTTGTTACGACTTCACCCCAATCATCTATCCCACCTTAGGCGGCTGGCTCCTTACGGTTACCTCACCGACTTCGGGTGTTACAAACTCTCGTGGTGTGACGGGCGGTGTGTACAAGGCCCGGGAACGTATTCACCGCGGCGTGCTGATCCGCGATTACTAGCGATTCCGACTTCATGTAGGCGAGTTGCAGCCTACAATCCGAACTGAGACTGGCTTTAAGAGATTAGCTTGCCGTCACCGGCTTGCGACTCGTTGTACCAGCCATTGTAGCACGTGTGTAGCCCAGGTCATAAGGGGCATGATGATTTGACGTCATCCCCACCTTCCTCCGGTTTATTACCGGCAGTCTCGCTAGAGTGCCCAACTGAATGATGGCAACTAACAATAGGGGTTGCGCTCGTTGCGGGACTTAACCCAACATCTCACGACACGAGCTGACGACAACCATGCACCACCTGTCACCTCTGTCCCGAAGGAAAGCTCTATCTCTAGAGCGGTCAGAGGGATGTCAAGACCTGGTAAGGTTCTTCGCGTTGCTTCGAATTAAACCACATGCTCCACCGCTTGTGCGGGCCCCCGTCAATTCCTTTGAGTTTCAACCTTGCGGTCGTACTCCCCAGGCGGAGTGCTTAATGCGTTAGCTACGGCACTAAACCCCGGAAAGGGTCTAACACCTAGCACTCATCGTTTACGGCGTGGACTACCAGGGTATCTAATCCTGTTTGCTCCCCACGCTTTCGAGCCTCAGCGTCAGTTACAAGCCAGAGAGCCGCTTTCGCCACCGGTGTTCCTCCATATATCTACGCATTTCACCGCTACACATGGAATTCCACTCTCCCCTCTTGCACTCAAGTTAAACAGTTTCCAAAGCCTACTATGGTTAAGCCACAGCCTTTAACTTCAGACTTATCTAACCGCCTGCGCTCGCTTTACGCCCAATAAATCCGGACAACGCTCGGGACCTACGTATTACCGCGGCTGCTGGCACGTAGTTAGCCGTCCCTTTCTGGTAAGATACCGTCACAGTGTGAACTTTCCACTCTCACACTCGTTCTTCTCTTACAACAGAGCTTTACGATCCGAAAACCTTCTTCACTCACGCGGCGTTGCTCGGTCAGACTTCCGTCCATTGCCGAAGATTCCCTACTGCTGCCTCCCGTAGGAGTCTGGGCCGTGTCTCAGTCCCAGTGTGGCCGATCACCCTCTCAGGTCGGCTATGTATCGTCGCCTTGGTGAGCCGTTACCCCACCAACTAGCTAATACAACGCAGGTCCATCTGGTAGTGATGCAATTGCACCTTTTAAGCAAATGTCATGCAACATCTACTATTATGCGGTATTAGCTATCGTTTCCAATAGTTATCCCCCGCTACCAGGCAGGTTACCTACGCGTTACTCACCCGTTCGCAACTCATCCAGAGAAGCAAGCTCCTCCTTCAGCGTTCTACTTGCATGTATTAGGCACGCCGCCAGCGTTCGTCCTGAGCCAGGATCAAACTCTCATTAAAAGTTTGAGTTCTCACTCATTTCTGTCACTGACAGATTTATTGTTTTTTCATTGTTCAGTACTACAAC
>NZ_VMMV01000076.1:2191-3370 GCF_013277375.1 Streptococcus sp. 3613 | reverse complement strand
GAACTTGCCAAGGCTAAGGCGGAAGAAGTCAAGCAAGAAGTGTCTGACACTATCAATCAGCGTTTCAATAGCTTTCATGATGAACCTTTACGAGAATCAAGGCGCAAGGCTGAGGAAGCTTTGAGACAAGCTGGCGCAAGTAGCTCTCTTGCTCAGGAAGCCAAGCAGATTGGGCTGGATTCTGTTGCTAGACTTGAAGCGTTTAAGTCGCAGACTAGGAGTGCTCAGACGGCTTTGTCGGGTGATTTGAATCTTCTAAAGCAGACAGTTACCAATGATATAAGCTCCAAGCAAAGGCAACTTAAAACTGACATTTCCAAACAAGTTCAAGCTCTCGGTCAGATAAAGAATGACTTGGCTGGAGTCAGAAGCTCTCAGGCAAGATATGAAGAGACGACTAAAGGCAGGCTAACTGCACTGACGAACAGAATGGAAGGGAAAGCTAACAAATCAGAAGTCAGGCAAACAGCAGAGACTCTGACGAGTCAGATAGACCGTATACAAGAAGAGAGCTCTACTCGTATTTCAACAATGACCTCTCGTTTTAATCAGCGCGCTGATGCGCTTGATGCTGGAGTGAGGCGTTTGACTGAAGGTCTCAGAACCAAAGCGGATATCAGCTCCCTCAACGTGACTGCTGAGAATATCCGGCAATCTGTGAAGAGTCTTGAGACAGACACGCAGAACAAACTAAATCAGAAGTTGAGTCAGGCTGAATTTGAGGTGCGAGCTGGCTCTATCCGCCAGGAAATCCTGAACGCAACCAAGGACAAGGCAGATAAGACCTTAGTTGTGGCTGAAGCTGGAAAATTGCGAGAAGAATTTTCAAATATGCAAGTTGGTGGTCGGAACTATTATCGTGATTCCGAGAAAATTCAACAGTCTCGTTTTGGTTTTGTGTTTGATAATCTAGATCCCTATCTTTCAAAGTCCGATATTGGGACAACTTGGACTCTCTCGTTTGATTATAAACTCGATGAAGTTGATGGTTCTTTTCCTTTCCACATGATGCATAATGGTGGGAATGGCTTTGGTATAGAGGGACAAACAAAGTCCACTGCGACTAGGGAGTGGCAGCGATTTAGGCTTACAGGTCCGGTATTTTTTAAAGAGGATGCGCCCTCTGAATCCAAGCTACAGATGATCCTATTCAATTCAGATTTAGGATACGGAGGAACT
>NZ_VMMV01000076.1:1926-2169 GCF_013277375.1 Streptococcus sp. 3613 | reverse complement strand
CTCAAGATGGTCAAAGACAGGAAAGCTTACAGCGCTATACTCGTGAGGAGAGCGCGAGACAAGCAAGAGCAGTTCGTGAGCAGATATCCAGAGATTATGTAGGGAAATCAAGCTATCAAGAAGACGTGGAGGGGATTCATCGGAGAATTGAAGGAGTTAAAACGAGTGCGAATAGAGAAATAACTAGCCAAATAGCTAGCTATCGTCAATCTGCCGACGGGACATTTAGGGATATTTCAAGCC
>NZ_VMMV01000076.1:0-1906 GCF_013277375.1 Streptococcus sp. 3613 | reverse complement strand
TGAAAATGGAATTGCGGATAAGGTTGCTCGCATGGCTATGACCAATCAACTGTTTCAGGTTGAGGTTGGGAAATATAGTGTAAGCGGCCCTAACCTCATTAAGAATAGTGATTTTAAAAATGATACGAATAAATGGGTCTCAACTCAAAATTTAGGAAGATTGGTTAAGCATAGCTTTTATCACAACGGGCAGAAAGACCTTATGCGTTTAAGCAATGCAACTAAAAACAAAAACTTTTTGTCTAGTCACCGTTTTAATCTTGAACGAAATACTGACTATGTACTGAATTTTAGAGGATTTAACAACAGTGCTCTAGCAAGCTATGATGTTTATATTTTGGGACGAAGAGCAGGCGAGAGCGATGGATTCACAATCTTTAAGAAAGTTGTTAGCAGCAAGAAACTATCTACCTCTAGATGCGAAGATGTCTCAGTAACTTTTAATTCCGGAGAAATGGATAATGCTTACATTCGTTTTGAGAACAATGGCTCATCATCAGGAACAGCTGATTTGTATATTACAGAAGTTGACTTGTACAAAGGTTATAAACCTAGAACATGGCAACCACATCCAGAAGATGCAGTCGCAGATGCGAATAAGAAGCTTGAAGCAACGCAAACAAAAATGACTCAACTAGCTGGCTCCTGGTTGGTTCAAAACATCAACAGTGCAGGTGATTTGATTTCGGGTATCAATCTAGGAGCCAATGGACATAACCGCTTTGTTGGGAAATTAACCCATATAACAGGCGAGACCCTGATTGACAGAGCAGTCATCAAGTCTGCCATGGTTGATAAGTTGAAGACAGCTAATTTTGAATCAGGTTCAGTAACGACAGCTGTTTTAGCTGCCGAAGCGGTCACAGCTGATAAGGTAAAGTTTGATCATGCCTTTATTCGAAAACTTATTGCCAACGACGCCTTTATTGGAGAACTAACTTCTAAACGTATCTTTGCGACTAAGATTGAATCAGTTGTGAATCGCTCGACTTTCTTAGAAGCTTATCAGGGTCAAATAGGAGGGTTTACAATTGGTCGTTTTGCTCAAGGAAGAGGTCGCTGGATTTCTGGTGTCAACCAATTCTCGGTCGGCATGGGAAACGGCGAAGGCGGAAGCTACAATGGCGAAAATACCGCATTTTGGGCGAACTGGGGTTACAGTTGGAACAGTCCTGGCCCCAATGCTTGGTATGTGACAACGTTAGGAAACATGCATTGCCGAAACGGAGCAAATTTCCACGGTAGGGTTGACTTTTCGGATTCATCGAGAGCAAACTTCTATGGGAATACTACTTTTTCTCGTTCTCCTGTGTTTTCAAATGGTATCGAACTTGGAAGTAAAGACGTCTTTGGTGATGGTTGGAATCCCAAAGGCGGAAGGAATGCGGTTGTTTGGTGGAATCAGGTCGGTAGTGGTAGCGTGAAGTATTGGATGGAACAAAAATCAGACAGACGCTTAAAAGAGAACATCACAGATACAGCTGTGAAAGCCTTGGACAAAATCAACAGATTAAGAATGGTTGCATTTGATTTCATCGAAAGTAAGAAACATGAGGAGATTGGTCTAATAGCTCAAGAGGCTGAAACCATCGTTCCAAGAATTGTCTCACGAGATCCTGAGAATCCAGATGGCTATCTACATATAGACTATACCGCTTTAGTTCCTTACTTAATTAAGGCAATCCAAGAATTAAATCAAAAAATAGAAAAAATGGAGAACAGACATGGATAATCACACAATCGACAAGCTAGTCGCTGAGTCACTCGTCGACCGTTTGGCTGATATCGAATTGAACTATGCGCATTTAAATGTACACCATAGGCTGGCTTTGGCTGAATTACAGGCCTTTAAGGCGGTGCTGGAATATGACCCAGCGCTTAAAGAACTTTTTGACGAAACGCAAGC
>NZ_VMMV01000075.1:0-15237 GCF_013277375.1 Streptococcus sp. 3613 | reverse complement strand
GTTTCATCAACTTTGGATAGTTCAGCTTTTTGATCATCAGTCGCTGCTGTGACTAGTTCAGATCGTGCTAATTTTAGTTCCGCTATTTTCTCATTTAACTTGGAAATTGCTAATTCCACTTCATCAGACGGAGGGTTATCTTTATCTAACACTGACTGGGCTGCTACTTGGGCTTTTTTCGCTTCTTCTTTTGCAGCTGTATACGCCCTTACAGAACTTGGTGTTTTCCCACTTGTTGGTTCAGGTGTTTCATCTATCAAATTTGTTATAGTCTGCTTGGAAGTAGTTAAACCAGACTTATCAGTTCTTAGAGCTGCTTTTTCCATTAATACATCAGTTACAAGCTTTTTATAATCTTGAGTGGCTTTCAAATTACCTTCTAATAAGTTTTTTACTTTTTCTAACTGAGCTTTATAAGCATTGATAGTTGTTTCTGTCTTACCTTTGGTATCAGCCTCTTCTGTTTCTTTCAATTTATCATAAACACGTTGTAATAAGCTTTTAGCTACTTTATTCGTGTCTTGTGTGATAGTGAAATCTACTCCTGTAATAGGTAAAGAATACTTGAGATCCCAAGCCTGATAACTCATCCCTGTTTCATTTTGATTTGCTAGGCTAATTCTTACTTTATATTTTTCAACACCTTTTGGCAACTCAATATTTCTACTTGTAAATGTTCCTGGAGTACCATTCGGAACATTTCCTGGTTCAGCAATTTTCTTCTCAGCCGCTTCCTTACCTATAAAATTTTGACGAGTCTTAGTTTGTCCTCGCACGAAACCATTCGACGTAGTTGAAATTCTAATTCCAGAGTTATTAGTTCCATCACTCGCCTTGGTTACTACCTTATCGTTATCCTTGGAATTTTTTTGTGGATCAAAAGTAGTCTCATACACTTTAGTTTCAGTAGTTCCAGCTATGCTGAAAACTTCTACCTTATAATTCGCCTTCTTACCTTCAGAATCTCCAGCATAACCTGTTTTAAATTTCACTACAACATTAGTGCCAAGCTCTGTAGAATAAGCTTTGAATACTTTCTCAATCCCTTGGAAATTTACTACATTCTTAGTAATTCCAGTACCTTCACCCAGTTCTCTATAGGTACTTCCATCAGCTACTACATCAGTCATATTCGCCCTAGTTCTACTTTTCGATAATAATAATGTGTAGTCACTAGTTCTATCAAAAGCTTGCTCTGTTAACCAAACAGTATCATCTAAGGTAGAGTTGATTGTCTCTAATGGGAAAACTCCATCAGCTGTTTTTCTCGCAATAACGAACTTACCATTCTCACCTACAGCTTTCCAGCCACCAAACTCATCTATCTCTAATACTTGTCCAGCAGAAACGTTTTTAGACGCTCCAAGATTATCCATATTCTTAGAAAGCTTGTCGTTATTTTCTACCTTATCAGGCAAATCCTGTAAAGCTTTAGCAAGCTGATTCACACTAGCATCAGCGCTTGGTGCTGTGTAAGTCTGGTTTGCCGATGGGTCATCCGTTGCAACATCTGCATCTGGAGTGGCACTTATATCACGTTTTTTACGTGATTTTGTTTTCTTGCTTTCTGTTGTTGCTGCTGATGTAGTAGATGTCTCTTCAGTTTTTACTCTTGCTTGTTCTTTATTTTCTACGCTATTTGCTTCTGTAGATGGCACCTCAGTATTTTTCTCTGCTGACTTTTCTTCTGTTGCTGAAGCAGTAGTAGATGTTTCTTCTTGTTCTTTTGAGACAGTAGGTGATTCCACTGATGGTGCGCTTGCATCAGTAGATGTTGGAGTACTTGTTTCTTCTTGACCTTTCGGAGCGGAAGCCTCACTAGTACCAGAATTTCCATCCAACTGACTGACTACTGGAGTCGCCCCGTAGGTTCCATTCTGGACATCTGGCTCTTTCAGTGGTGAGCCTTGTCTTCCCTCATTAGTTGGGGTTACACCTTGCTCTGTGGCAGACACTGTCCCATTTCCTGGAAACATGAACAAGGCTGCTACTGCAACACTAGCAGCTCCAAAACTAACCTTACGAATCGAAAACCGCAAGCGCTTTTCTCTATCTTCATTACCTTTATAAAACATATATCATTTTGCTCCTTTTCCGATAATTATCGGTTAATATATAATGGAAGGGCAAATAAAAAGCCCCCCCCTAAAATATTTGAGCATACTTTAGGTAGGTTTAACTCATTATACTCTCTTTCTTTTTATAAATCAAACATTATGAACTAAGCTTGATATCATGTATCTTATCGTGGAAATATTGACTTCATTTTCTCCTGAAATTGTTTTTTACCCAGCCTCAACATATATACGGCAAGCTGAAACCAACATTGTTTGACTTGATCGTCAAGCTTTTCACTTCACCACCTGCTAGCTGTTTTAAAAGAAAAAACGCTTGAAAAATCAGCGTTATTCTTCGTATATTATTAAAATATATGATTCTATCAGTTTTTTAGAAATATTTTATAGTTCAAGAACGATAAGCTCGAGAAACAGCTAGAGTTTCAAATTGCACTACTATCATACAAAACTCTTTGGTCCTATTTATTTTTATCACAATTTTGATTTATAGTTCTCCGAATACCTTTTAAATGTGAAAGCATTTCATTGGAGCTTTGAAAAATATATACACTGTTTTTATTCGTATGTTAACTTGATAGAATCTTTGTCTTCAAGCATTTTTTTAATGTTAACGACAGGCAATATGAAGTTGGGGAACTCATTACCCCGAGTAATCATATCAGATACGATAGGCCGAATATAGGACCAAAGAATTGCTAAACCATTCTCTTTAAGAAAAGTTTCAAAATCAATATCAAATTCTGTCTCGTCATATATAAATGAAAATTCTCCAACAATATCTACAATAAGCTCAAAAGCAGAATCATCTGAATCTATATTTCCTTGCTTTGTTATCAAGTTAACATAAGCAAGGTTTTCAGATTTTCTTATTAAAATCTGTGCAGACAATTCAGGCTGTAAATTAATAGTACTATTTGTTTGGTCAAAACTAGGATTTCTTCGATACGATACTTCATTTAAAAAGTAATCTTTAAATTGTAAAGAGGACATTAAGCTGCCACCTCACTATTTTCTTTTGTTGTAATTAAGTTTTCAGAATCTATTGGTAAATATGAAAAACATGACTTCTTGTTTTTTATATTATATTTAGGCATTGCATTTACTTTAGTTACAGAATTCAAATCATCAAACTCTTTTTGATTATTTAATTGAGGAGTAAAATGGATTTCATCTTTATATTTTTTAAGACTTCCTGATATATTCAAATCATAATCAAATTCATTGTTTACTGAATAAATTTTGTTGGCCTTAATATTTTCAACTAATTCTTGGAACATTGGAGAATCCATCAAAGAAAATTCTTCAGTTCCTAAAAAGTTTGACAATAAACTCATAAAAGCCTCCTTATTTATAAAATGTTTGTAATACAATTTAAATCACGGATACAAATTTCCTCTCCGTTCTTTCCGTTAATTACTGATAAAAATGGAATATCTGTATATGTTTTAGACTGCACGGCTTCATAATTCTTCCCATGCTGAGACGCTAAATCAAGCAACAGTTCAATAATTAATCCTTGATTTTGGTTAAGAAGAGTAGCTCTATTTTTGGCTCCGCTACCTGAAATACCTGCAATCTCACGTTCAATTTGAATAGATGCCGCTTGTCGATATTCCTCTAATAACCTTTGGTTTTTTGGGTTATCTAAAATAAAAATCTTATCTATAGATTTTAGGGTGATTTTAGCATGAATTAACTCAGGCCTAACCCCAGGTTTGCTTAGTTCAAATGACTTATACTTTGCGACATAAGCAGAAGCAATCGTTTTACCAGTATCTTTGTCAAAAGGTAGAAAAAAGTAAATACCATTACCCAAGTCGTTCGGATGTCTCTGTTTATGAATACCAGGTTTATATTTCTCATAAGAAAAACCAGCAGATAGAATCTTTTATTGATGGTGCCGTGCCACCCACTATATTGTAGCATAGAACTTCCTGATGAAGCTACTAACTTGATTATACTGTTAAAGCTTAGATAATTCAACTATTACGGGATTTTTTGAAAACATTCTAGCGATTTCCAGAACGGAACTGAGCATTAAGACAATAACTACCTCACCTTATCATACCGAAATTATCGGATTTTATCAGAATTAAAACCCCATAAAATCGGGCTTTTTCCATTCTTCAAGAAAACTCTTTTTTGAAGAATAGGATTGTAATTTCTGGTTCTAATCGTTCAAAATGCGTGTTTTTGCAAAATAGAAATGCAAGCCAGAACCTGCAAAAACATTATCTATTCTAAATAGTCTTTTTCTGTTATGACTCTTAATCTAGTAGAATAATTCTGGAATGTTGAGAATTTAAAGCGTTTAGGATCTTCAAGTTTGTTTCTATCGTTCATTTCTAAAGCACGGTTATAGTCTATAATAGCTTTCACTAACTTATTAATTATAGCTCTATCATTGTCCATTACTTTATAATAATCTTCGATTTTTCGAAGTCGAAAAGTAGTATTTAGCAAATAACTTTCATCTTCTAAAATCAAGGTTTTACCAATATCTAATCCTTCAACATACCCTTCTTTTGCTGAATTTCGAAGCTTATACTTCAACTGATACTTTTTAGGAATATAACTTCTAAATGGAATCAAGAAAGTTAGCCCCTGTATTTTGACAACAGTTACCGCAAATCCCCTTCCTTTATTCATTACTTCCTTCGTCTTAAAGTCATAGTCCATCGCTTGAATAAGGTCGTAATCCTTGCACATTTTAAATCAATTTGACCTAATTTTAACTTTTTGCTTTTCATTTCTATTCCCTAGATAAAAAGCTCACTAAAAAGTGAGCAACATTTCCAATGAGATACTTCTGTTGACGAGCGCGTCTCTCCGCCCCCTCATTGCCTCACGAAAAGGCTAGACGAATCGAAAGGAGGTGAGTTTTCCTGTTTTCAATTCTACTTATTCTTACACATTTTTTTAATTTTGTCAAACAAAAAAACGCAAGCCTAAGCCTGCGGTGAGTGTAATCTATTTTGAAATTTTTAAATAAAAAAGGAGCATTTAAGCCCCTCCTTTGAAATAACGGACCCTTTGGCTGGTCGGTGTACCCAGCATCTCAGATACCCTTTTGCAAGGTGTGGCAGGAACCTTTCTGCCCTCAAATGTCTTTCGTTAATGTTATTCTAGCACTATCTAATTTTTTGTCAAGTTTTCTCAATCTACCAGACTTGATACGTATTAGCTACACCCTCAACAAATTTATACTCTTCGAAAATCTCTTCAAACCTCCTCAGCTTCCATCTGAAACCTCAAAACAGTGTTTTGAGCAACCTACAGCTAGCTTCCTAGTTTGCTCTTTGATTTTCATTGAGTATTAAAAAACTCTCTTATCTGAAACCATCACAAAAAAACAATTGAAATACTAAGCCTACACAGACTGATTCCAATTGTTTTTTAGATTGTTTAACAATCAATTTTACCATTCTTCATAGTCAAAACCATCATAATCTGGATATTGTTCTGGCGGCGTTCCAACCGAACGTACGAGATAAGCTTCTTCGTCTTCCGCCTCGATTTCTCTCAGCACTTGGCATTCAAAACGCCATTCATCACCGAAGTCGAAAATAAACTTAAATTTTTGTTTGACACTTAGGATATCCAGATAGACATTTTCTGTGTAACGTTCTTCAACATCGTCACTAACAAAGCTAAGAAAGTAAGAATCTGCATGACTCCACGCAACATTATCCATGAAAAATGCATGAGCATGATCATTTGCAAAATCAAAACTCCATAAAATCACATCTTCTAGTTCTGCTAACGTTTTTGTTTTTGGAATTTGTATATGTCGGTAGCAACCTTTTTAAAATTTGACGAAAATGACCCAGGCTTCTACAGATGCTGGCTTTTCAGCTTCTATTTCTTGTTTTACTAATTTTAAGTGTACCACAATACCTCCAATTGCTAATCGATAGAATTGCTCTTAGGAAACATTCCCTTTCTGCTATTTTATCATAAGTTTGTCTAACTGTGGCATTTGAAACTAGATAATTCTTCTGTTTCACGCGAAACACCCTGCGCCAGGCAAGGTGTTCTTGTTTTTTATGTCGTATAAATCGTTGAAGCTGTCGCAATAGTATGCCACTGGTTGGCTGTTGTGGCTGCGAAGTCCTTGTCTGCGTAGAAGTCGTTAAATGGCAGAATTTCCACTTCCAGCTCATCGATGAGGTCAAGCTGACCAGCCAGGTAAGCCTCGATGCGGCTTTCTGCTCGCTTGATGCGTTGCAAGAGTCCGCCCATGCGGATGTCAACTGTATCCAAACCAAAGACCTTGTTTTCTTTCAGCCATTGGTGGCTAAAGAGGGCATGGAAGTGTTCAATTTGGCTTCTGAGTTCTGGTAATTCTTGTCTTGCGATTTCTTGCAGACTTTCCTTATCATTCGCTTGATAGGCTTGACGAATGCGCCGTCCCACATCTACTTTGCTACTTAAAATGGCATTCAACTGGGCCTGAGTTTCAAAGAGGTAAGCATAATTTCCTGCTTTTTCTTTAATGTCAGCAAGGGTCTCAGCTGCCTGAGCAAAGTGTGGTTTGTCCTGTTCAGGTGTCATGTGTCGGTCAAGAATGGGACAAAGAACATCCTGATAAAAGACATAGCGGTTGGGATTGATACCACTGAGATTTCCTGGTAGGTCTGGTAAAAGGTTGGCTAGGTCAATCTGCATGAAATCCTCAACTGATAGACCTGTATTAGTCTTGAAATGATCAGACAAACGGTCTAGGTCATTGCGGTAGCTGAGTTCTGCCCAGATTTGCAAACTTGGTAGGACAGCGAATTGGGCAGTTTCCCCACCATTGTCCCCCCAACCCGTCACGATGACTTCTTTGATGTCATTGGCACGGCAGGCTTTATTGGCCTCGATAGCCACTAGACGGCTGAAATGGTTGTTGGGTGTGAAACCAATCCACTTCCAAGCACCGCCTGCAAATGCAAGGTCATGGCTAATCTTGTGGTGATTACGGAAGTTGCGATTGTATTTTTCCTCGCTATCCTGATAATAGTCCCAGTAAACCAAAGTCACTCGGTCTTTGAGACGGTCTAGGTAGACACGCGTTTCCTCTGGAATTTCCACATCACGGTCGTACTGGCCATCTGCTGACATAAGTTTAAAGAACATATCGCTCCACATTTGGCAGTGGAAACCATATTTGTCAGCAATATCCAGCACGCGCTCCAAGTGTTGGCACATGAGAAGACTACGATCCACAACACCGTTCAATATCAAGTAACGTCCCAAGCCAACCAAGTGGGCTTCGTCCATCCCGATATTGACCTTGCGAGTTTGTAGTTTAGATAGAGTAGCAAACATGCCATCAATCAGGTCATAAACCTTTTCTTCGCCGATAAGAAGAATGTCCTCTACATCACGGAGCTCCTGGACTTCTTTGACACCCCATTTGACGAAGGCTGACAAGTGAGCCAAGGTCTGGATACATGGCACAAAGGTCATGTCAAACTGCTGGGCATAGGTTTCGATTTCCTTCAATTCCTCAGCTGAGTAGGCTCCACGGAAATAGCCAAAGTAAGGCTGCCCTTCAATCTGGTAGGTATCTTCCATGTAAAGCTCAAAGGTTGAGTAGCCCATGAGAGCCAAGACCTCAATCATCTGCTTGGCAGAAGCCACATTCAGCACTGCATTTCGAGAACAGTCAGCCATGTAGGCTAAATCTTCATAAGCCGCCTGCTCCTCAATCCCTACTTTGTCACCTTCTGCTAGAGCTGTTACCAACAAGGACAAGGCACGATAAAGTTGGTGGGGTTTGCGGTAGGTTAGTTGATAGTGTCCACCCTCACCCTTGATAGAGATAGAGGCTTGGTCAGACTGAGTGACAGCCACTTCAACATCTGGCAGAGAAATGTGATTTTTTAATACTTCAATAGCTTGCACTTGTTTGGAACTAAGTCCTGTAAATCTTACCATTGGTTTTCCTCCTGTAGCCAGTTGACAAGGGCACCGTAGAGATTAGCATCTGCATGATAGGTGCAGGCTTGGATAACGGGTGCGACCGTGTATTCTTCGTAGGTATCGACAAAGTCTTCAACAGCTTCCTTGACACCTTGGATAAAATCTGGATTTTGGCTGATAGAGCCTCCCAGACTGATGACATCTGGATCGATCAGATACTGGATATTAAGCAAACCTTGCGCCAGATTACGGTTCATGCGCTCAATAGCTTCTTGGCAAAGGGCATTTCCTGCTTCGGCCTCTTGGTAAATCTTGCGACCGTCCCAGTCAGTCTGACCAGATTTTTCAATCACGTAGCGTACCATATTCCCAGTTGATGCTAGTTGCGACCAGTTGTTGAGCTTTTCAGCAGGGGCAAGGGTAGTCATATAGCCAAATTCTCCACCCAGACCGTGGCGACCTCGGTGCAGTCGGCCATTGATAATCATAGCTCCTCCAATCCCTGTCCCAATCACGACACAGGCTGCATTTTCAAGTTCTGGATGAGCCAGTAATTCACTGAGTCCAACGCAGTTAGCATCATTTTCCAGATGGATAGGAATCTGATAAGAGCTAAGCGCCTCATACCAAGAAAATCCGTGAATGTAGGGTACTGCACTGAAGCCATCAATCACACCTGTCTCTTGATTGACCGCGCCTGGAACGCTCATAGCAATCCCACTGTAATCCTGTTCTGACAAGCGTTGATCTAGCCACGCTAGTAAATCCTCCAAGTTTTCAGGCGTTGAAATACTTGTCTTATCCAGTATTTTCCCATCAGGAGTCAGACTGGCAAACTTAATCCCAGTCCCTCCGATATCAATCGTTGCAATGGTCATTGTTTTTACCATAAAAAGGGGCGAATCAGCAGTTAGTTCTTACTTTTTCGCCCCTCCTTTCTTTTGATGTTTACTTTTTGAAATTAAATTTCTTCTTTTTTGATAAATTCTGTACGAATCTCTTGTGGAGCCAATAGTCCTGAATGAACTGGATATGGTCGCTCAAGTAAGTCAAGAATGGTTTGTTGATGTTCTGATATGCGCACATTTTCTTGACTCATATTATAGTAACGGAGAACATAGCCTTCTTCATTTTCAGCTACCTTAAAGGCTGTTGGGCAGATTTGCGGTATGCTGAGAACGGAATGGCTCAAGAGGCTACCAGTCGCAGCCACGCTTCCTTCCTGTCTAGCAAGCTGAAGGCTGGTAAATGGTGTCTGCAAGACTTTAGCACGACGATAGGCTGAGAAGCGTTCTTGGGCTTGGTGGCACTCAAGCGCAAACTCAACTTCAAACTCACGTAAGCATTGTGCTTCTGGTGTTGGGAAGTAACCCCAGTCACCTAGCTCACCTGATGCACGCAAAATAGTCACTGCAATGGTGTCGTCTCCAAGGATTTCGTATTCATTCAATCCCTTGTTGGATACAGTCACACCTTTTTCATCGTCATACAGACTAACAAAGGCTTGTTGGTGTTGAGGATTTTCAGGATTTTCCCATGAAGCTGCTGGTTTGTTTGGTCGTGTCACCACCTCATAGATGCTTTCAGAATCATTGCTTGGACGCGTGTTATGAGTCTTGACCAAGAGACGGATACGGTGATCCTTGGCAGTGTTGGTAAAGCGAGTCTTGCAACGGATTTGTGGATTGTCAACGAAGACAATCAACTCAGTTTCCAGAGGAATGCTTGTCAATTCTTCTGAACGTCCAGCCTCACGCTTCATGAACTCGATGATACCTTTTTGTTCTTCTTCTAGCTTTTCATCGGCACTGACAGGCACAGTCAATTCATGTTTGAGCAAAATCTTAGCGTAGCGAGCTGTGTTTTCCAAGACCTCGTAGCCCTTAAGCTCTGCATAGATTGGCTCTGTTCCTTTTGGTTGGAAGTAAATATACTCGTTTCCGATGTCACCACGGTCTTCGAAGCAGATAAAATCTTCATAGGCTTCGTGAGTTGTCTTGTCATAGACTGTGATGTTGTCATCCACACTCACCGTTACAAATGGCGTATCAATCACTCCGTTTTGGTAAATACCCTCACGGTGTTCTTGCTCTCCTTCCAGCAATTGGAAGGTTGTCCAAGAAAGCGGCGCTAGGTGAACTGGAATGGTCACGCGCACTTGTCGAGCAATACGAGCTTGGCGGAACTTGTCTTTTGGTAAATCGTACTCAAAATTAGCCCCAAGGTCTTCGATTGTAGCCTCTACAGGACGCCCATCCAAGTCCTCCACACGATAACTTGGCAAGGTTAAGGCAGCCATCTTCTTGTAACCTTCTGTTGGGTGCAATTCCTTAAAATCACAAGTCGCAACATCAATCACTGTGCTGACAGTATCGACCTTATCATGCAGGCCTGTGTTAATAACCGTAAAGAGATAGTCACTTTGAGCTTCGTGAGTTGCAATTTTGCCCTTCCACTCGTTGAGAAGATTGGTCTTAACAAAGGTTCCGACTTGGTTAACCTTGGCAAAACGAGTTTCCATCTCACGGTGAACTTCGTCCACGCTACAGCCACAGATACTATCATGCGGCGCATTCTGCAAAAGAGTTTTCCAAGCATAGGTCAACTGGTCCTTGTGGTTATGACCCCCAGTGATAATTGTCAAGGGTTCTACAACTTGCTCTAGGAGGTTGCTATTTTCTTGGAAGGCTTGTTTGAGATAAATACGAGATGAAGAAGTGTTGGCAAGTGTGTACCAGCCGTCTGTTTCCTGACTGGTCAACTCGCCTGTCACCGTTGATAAGTGTTCAGGAAGCGCACCTTCCACAGCTTGAACATATTCATCAAAAGAACTATGAACAAAGATTACATCCGGGAAGAGTTCATTTGCCACACGAATGGCTTCGCTCAGATTTTTCTGTACAGGCTGGTGGTCACAGCCGTTCATCATCAACCACTGGTTGGTCGAAGCGTAGCCACGCACGTCTGCCAGTTTTTGTTCCCAGAAGGTCAAGGCCTCGTCTTTATCAACTGGAATTTCATTCCCGTTACTGTACCAGTTGGCAAAGAGGATACCGAGGACACGACTACCATCCGCACCCTGCCAGTACATTTCTGAAAACTGGGATGTAAACTGCTCATCTTCGAGAACTTGGTTATCAAATCCAATCGGCTTCACACCACGCCCAAAGGCTGCCACGTGAATGCCTGATTTTTGAAGAATTTGAGGCGCTTGTCCCATATTTCCAAAGGTATCTGGGAAGTAACCAATCTGAGTAGATTTGCCCCATTTTGCAGCCTCCTGCTGACCGATAAGAGTATTACGGACATTGGCTTCACTTGAAATCAAGTAGTCATCCTGCAAGATGTAAAAGGGACCAATTTTAAGCTTGCCCTCGTCAATGTAACGTTGGACTTTATCGCGATTTTCAGGGCGAATCTCCAAGTAGTCATCAAGGACAATGGTTTGACCATCCAAGTGGAAGCTCTTGAACTCAGGGTCATTTTCAAAGAGATCAAAGAGATTGTCAAATAATTCCACCAACTGCATACGGTGGCTTTCAAAAGGCAAGTACCACTCACGGTCCCAGTGACTATGTGAGATAATATGTACAACAACATTTTCCATGAAGTAAAACCTCATTCTAAATTAAATTTTTAATGTTTTAAATGTAAACTTGTGATTCTGACAAGAATCAGTTGCGCTAAAGCATGTTCCTTAGCGAATATCTAGGTAATCCAAGACCAATTCACAGAACATCATGTTGGCCCAAGAGAACCATTCACGAGAGTAGAGAGTTGGGTCATCCACGTGGAAGCTTTCGTGCATGACACCTGTACCACCATCGCAAGCAACCAGCTGATCCAGCAAGAATTTCTTCTCTGTCTTATCTCTTGTTGTCAGGCCTTGGATAGAAAGGGCGATTGGCCAGATATAGCGATAGAAGGTATGAGAACTGCCGAGGCCACTAGCGTATTCTCCTTGGTAGAAATATGGATTTTCAGGGCTCAAAATGGTACGACGAGTTGCTTGATAGACTTCGTCGTCAATGTCGCAGTAGCCCAGATAAGGTGCAGCCAACAAACTTGGTACGTTTGGATCATCCATGATGCTAGCATTTCCTAGACCATCCACTTCAAAGGCATAAATCTTTTCGCCCTTGCTGTTGCTTGTGTAGGCGTAGTTTTCAATTCCTTCTTGGATTTCAGCCTGAAGACGCTTAGCGTCTGTGATAACACTCTGGCTATCAGCTAGGTTTAATGCTGCAAAGATTTCTTGCACATACCCTAAAACAACAACTGCAAACATATTGGACGGAATCAAGTAACTATACTGGCAGCAATCATCACTCGGACGAAAGGCTGACCAAGTCATGCCTGTCACTGCAAAATCAGGTCCAAAGCCATCATTTACCAAGGTGTCTTCCTTACGATCGGTATCACGAACAAAACGATAAGGAGAGTTCTTGTGGTCTTGTTCCACCGTCCACAGATGAAGAATTTCCTTAGTCGCTGCGACAAAAATCTCATCAAACTGACTAGTCTCGCCAGTCTCTTTCCAGAGAAGATAAGCCAACTGCAAAGGATAGCAAAGCGAGTCCACCTCATACTTGCGTTCCCAAATCCAGCCATTAAGGTCGGTGTGGTCAGTCTCGTGGTGACCCTTCCAGTTTTCCTCAATGTTAAAGGAATTGGCATAAGGATCCTTGAGTACCAAGGTCATCTGACGTTTGACCAAACCTGCAATGGTCTGACGCAGGAGCGAATCTCTTTTAGCCACATGCAGGTAGGGTCTGAGTTGAGCTGTCGAATCCCGAAGCCACATAGCAGGAATATCTCCTGTGAGCACAAAGGTTGAACCATCTTCAAGGATTTCAACCGTATTGTCCAAGGTGTCGGTGTAGCAACGCTCGAAAACATCCACCCACTCTGGATGGTCCTTAGCCCGCTCTGCCACTTCATCTAGCCATTCTCTAACAATTTCTTTTGAATAAATCATCGTGCAGTATCCTCTTTCAAACAAGTTTCATTTTCAGTATATAGCTTTTGAGGCAGAAAATACATACACAAATGATAGTCATTTTTCTACAAAATAGTTATCTTTGAAACTCCTTTTCTAAAGGCCCTCTTTTTCTGATATAATGTAGAAAAACAGCTAAAGGAAAGACTATGAAACCACTACTTGAAACCATCGATACCCGATTTGGAACTGCCAGCAAGCATGCCTTTTCTCGGGGAAATACCCTGCCATACACAGGCGTGCCTTTTGGGATGAATTACTTTGTTCCCCAGACCAGTGACCAGGAGGGAGCTTGGTTTTTCGATCCGCATCTGCCTATCTTTCAGGGGATTCGATTAACCCACCAGCCCAGCCCTTGGATTGGCGACTACTCTTGGCTCCTCCTGACACCTGTCACCGGTCAACTAGGTAGAGACAGTCTCTTCCATCGTCAGTCTTCTTATGATATGGATAAGGCCTCTTTCCAACCCCATTATCTGAAAATTTTCTCCCTGCGCTATCAGATTGAAACCCAGCTCACACCGACTTGCTACGGTGCTTCTATTCGTTTGGAGCAAAAGCAAGGCAAAGCCCTCTCCCTCTATCTTCACGCAGCAGATGAACTGACCGTGGAGCAAGTAGATAAGCGAACTCTTGCCCTACGACAAGAAGGTAAAACTGAAACCAACAAAAATCCACTAAAACTATTCACTGCCCTGCAAATGAATACGGATATTCTTGCTGTTAGCCAAGAAGGGGGAGACTGGCGAATTGACTTAGCAAGTAGTCATGCTGAGATTCAGCTAGCCACTTCTTTCATCTCGCCTTCTCAAGCACTGCTTAATCTACCTCAAGAAGATTTTGATAACTGTAAATCAAGTGCCCAAGCGGATTGGGAAAATCTCCTCCATCGTTTTGACGTTATAGAGACAGGGGAGGCTGACCGAACCTTCTTTGACCACTGCCTCTACAGACTCTTCCTCTTTCCTCAGACTTTTTATGAGGTTGATGAGTCAGGGCAAGTCATCCACAAGGATCTGACTACTGGATCTGTCAAGCCCGGTGTCCTCTTTAGCAACAATGGCTTCTGGGATACCTTCCGCACCACCTTCCCCCTCTTTGCCCTTGTCATACCAGAGCATTATCGTCTCTTTTTAGAAGGATTTCTCAATAACTACCGCGATACTGGTTTCCTTCCAAAATGGTTGTCTCCAGATGAACGTGGCATGATGCCCGGTACCCTTTTAGACGGCATTATCGCAGATAGCGCCTGTAAGGACATGGCCCCCGACCTAGAAGGAGAACTCTTCCAAGCCATGCTCGAAACAGCCAGCAAAGCCGACCCTCTCGGCATCAATGGCCGCCACGGACTAGCCCAATACCAAGAACTAGGTTACCTCTCTACCGACCACCATGAAAGTGTTAGCCATACTCTAGACTATGCCTATAGTGACTTTTGTATCGCCAGCTGTGCCAAAAAACTAGAGAACATAGAAATCGCTGAAACCTACAAGGCTGCTTCACAAAATTACCGCCAGCTATTTGACGCTGAGACAGGTTACATGCGAGCACGAGACAATCAAGGAAACTTTCACCCTGACTTCTCTCCTTATAGTTGGGGGCGAGACTACGCTGAATGCTCTGCCATTCAAGCTACTTTAGGCGTTCTCCACGACATCCCTGGCTTAATCCAACTGATGGGTGGAAAAGAAACCTTTAGCAACTATCTTTTGAAAGCCTGTCAAGATGCTCCCCTCTTTGAAACAACAGGCTATGGTTACGAAATTCACGAAATGAGCGAGATGGCTACTGCTCCTTTTGGACAAATAGCCATTTCCAACCAGCCTAGTTTCCACATTCCTTATCTCTTCCGCTACAGCGATTACCCTGACTACACTGCCCTTCTTATCAAGACGCTCCGTCAGAAGGCCTTTCACCCAAGTTGGCAAGCCTATCCTGGCGATGAAGACAATGGCAGTCTCTCAGCTTGGTACATCTGGTCAGCTCTCGGACTTTATCCGACCTGTCCAGGAAAACCAAGCTATGATCTCGGAATCCCTCTCTTTAATCACCTCCGTATCTACCTAGCTAAAGAAGGTAAATGGCTAGATATTCATACTGAGCAAAACCACAGCCACTTCAACTTTGTCAAAGAATGCCGACTGGACAAAAACCTAGTATCAACTATTCAACACCAAGACCTCCTAAAAGCTGATCAGCTAACTTTCACCCTCAGCTGGTTACCAAGCCAGCGTAACCGCCCAATAACGA
>NZ_VMMV01000074.1:0-18872 GCF_013277375.1 Streptococcus sp. 3613 | reverse complement strand
CTGACGAAGTCAGTAACCACACCTACGGCAAAGTGAATCTGAAGTAGTTTGAAGAGAGTATAACTTGTCTTTTAGAAAAGGAGCCTATAATGAAAGTCTTTCAGAATGTAAATATCGTGACTTGTGATCAAGATTTCCATGTTTATCTTGATGGAATCTTAGCAGTCAAGGATTCTCAAATCGTCTATGTCGGTCAAGATAAGCCAGCGTTTTTAGAGCAAGCTGAGCAGATTATAGACTATCAGGGAGCTTGGATTATGCCTGGGTTGGTCAATTGCCACACCCATTCTGCTATGACAGGTTTGAGAGGAATTCGGGATGATAGCAATCTCCATGAATGGCTCAATGACTATATCTGGCCAGCAGAAGCTGAGTTTACTCCCGACATGACTACTAAGGCGGTCAAAGAAGCTCTGACAGAGATACTCCAGTCAGGAACAACAACCTTTAATGATATGTATAATCCCAATGGTGTGAATATTGAGCAGATTTATCAGGCAGTGAAAGATTCCAAGATGCGTTGTTATTTTTCTCCGACTCTTTTTTCTTCAGAGACAGAAACAACTGCTGAGACTATAAGCAGAACTCGATCCATCATAGACGAAATCTTAAAATATAAAAATCCAAATTTCAAGGTTATGGTAGCACCTCATTCTCCCTATAGCTGCAGTAGAGACTTGCTGGAAGCGAGTTTGGAAATGGCAAAAGAGCTTGCTATTCCAATCCATATCCATGTGGCGGAGACCAAGGAAGAATCAGGCATTATCCTGAAACGATACGGCAAACGCCCCCTCGCCTTTCTAGAAGAACTGGGTTACTTAGATCATCCGTCTGTCTTTGCTCATGGGGTCGAATTAAACGAGCGAGAAATTGAACGCTTGGCAACTTCTCAAGTGGCTATTGCTCACAATCCTATCAGTAATCTCAAACTGGCATCAGGAATTGCTCCAATTATCCAGCTCCAAAAAGCAGGAGTAGCAGTCGGAATTGCGACTGACTCGGTCGCTTCCAATAACAATCTTGATATGTTTGAGGAGGGACGGACTGCAGCCCTTCTTCAGAAGATGAAAAGTGGAGATGCCAGCCAATTTCCTATCGAAACAGCTCTCAAGGCACTGACAATCGAAGGGGCTAAGGTTCTAGGAATGGAAAATCAGATAGGAAGTCTAGAAGTCGGCAAGCAGGCAGATTTTCTCGTTATTCAACCACAAGGCAAAATCCATCTCCAACCTCAAGAAAATATGCTCTCTCACCTAGTTTATGCTGTCAAATCCAGTGATGTTGATGATGTCTATATTGCTGGAGAACAGGTTGTTAAGCAAGGTCAAGTTCTGACAGTAGAACTTTAGAAGAAAAATCACGAAAAATTTTAAAAAAAGTTTGTAAAAATCTTGCATTCTTTTTTTGACTATGCTATACTTATATACGGTTTGAAAAAACTGCCTAAGACAGTAGGGGAGCTCGACTCATAAATATCCTACCGAGGACAAAACGTATCATGTAAAAAGAAGCGTATTGTACTTTCGTGTCTAGGTTTGGGCGCGTTTTTCTTTTGGAAAAATTCCCCAAGCAAAATAATTACGGAGGTGAACACACTAATGAGTGAAGCAATTATTGCTAAAAAAGCGGAACTAGTTGACGTAGTAGCTGAAAAAATGAAAGCTGCTGCATCTATCGTCGTTGTAGACGCTCGTGGTTTGACAGTTGAGCAAGATACAGTTCTTCGTCGTGAGCTTCGTGGAAGCGAAGTTGAGTATAAAGTCATTAAAAACTCAATCTTGCGTCGTGCAGCTGAAAAAGCTGGTCTTGAAGATCTTGCATCAGTATTCGTTGGACCATCTGCAGTAGCATTTTCTAACGAAGATGTTATTGCACCAGCGAAAATCTTGAACGACTTTTCTAAAAACGCTGAAGCACTTGAAATCAAAGGTGGTGCAATCGAAGGCGCTGTCGCATCTAAAGAAGAGATTCTTGCACTTGCAACTCTTCCAAACCGCGAAGGACTTCTTTCTATGCTCCTTTCTGTACTTCAAGCGCCAGTGCGCAACGTTGCTCTTGCAGTCAAAGCGGTTGCAGAAAGCAAAGAAGACGCAGCTTAATCTTAAGCTACGTAGCGTAGCCTAGCTACGAAAATCTATTATAAATTTAAAACATATTTGGAGGAAATAACAATGGCATTGAACATTGAAAACATTATTGCTGAAATTAAAGAAGCTTCAATCCTTGAATTGAACGACCTTGTAAAAGCTATCGAAGAAGAATTTGGTGTAACTGCAGCTGCTCCTGTAGCTGTTGCTGCAGCTGGTGCTGCTGACGCTGGTGCTGCTAAAGATTCATTCGACGTTGAATTGACATCTGCAGGCGACAAAAAAGTTGGCGTTATCAAAGTTGTACGTGAAATCACAGGTCTTGGTCTTAAAGAAGCTAAAGAACTTGTTGACGGTGCACCAGCACTTGTTAAAGAAGGCGTTGCAACTGCAGAAGCTGAAGAAATCAAAGCTAAATTGGAAGAAGCTGGAGCTTCAGTTACTCTTAAATAATAGAGCGACTACATTAGTAGCTTAAAAACATGATTAAATCGCTATTCTTAGGAGTAGTGGTTTTTCTTTTTGTTTAAGAAGTTGGCGAGTAAGTAATACTCAATGAAAANNGACGAAGTCAGTAACATATCTACGGTAAGGCGACGCTGACGTGGTTTGAAGAGATTTTCGAAAAGTATAAAATAGATTGAATTTAGAATAGTCCACTGAGTTTTATAAAACATTGTTAGAAATTGGTTTGAATTCCGCAATCAATTTGTTCGGTTTTTATTTCATTTAATTTAATTAAATTAGAATTTCCCAACCGTTTAACTCAAGATAAAAATCCCCAATCGAAGCGATTGAGGATTAAGCAAATGAATCTTAAACAATACCTTGGGCAATCATAGCGTTTGCTACATTTTCAAATGCAGCAATGTTTGCTCCTGCAAGATAGTCTTTATCAAGACCATATGTTTCTGAAGTTGTTTTAGCTGTGTTGAAGATGTTTGTCATGATGTCTTTGAGACGTCCATCAACTTCCTCACGAGTCCATGAGAGGCGAAGACTGTTTTGGCTCATTTCAAGGGCTGAAACGGCTACACCACCAGCGTTGGCAGCTTTGGCAGGTCCGTAGAAGATACCATTTTCTTTGTAGATTTTGATGGCATCAAGGTCGCTCGGCATGTTGGCACCTTCAGATACACAGATAACGCCTTGAGCAACCAAACGTTTAGCTGCTTCACCGTTGATTTCGTTTTGAGTAGCACATGGAAGCGCAATATCATAGTTTCCAGCGTAAGTCCATACAGAACCTTCGTGATATGTTGCAGTTGCTTTCTCAGCTGCATACTCAGTCAAACGAGCACGACGTTTCTCTTTAACATCAACCAAAAGATCGAAGTCGATACCATTTTCATCGATGACATAACCGTTTGAGTCAGATACAGAGATGACAGTAGCGCCAAGTTCAGTCGCTTTTTGAAGAGCGTATTGAGCAACGTTCCCAGAACCTGAAATAACCACTTTCTTACCAGCAAAGCTATTACCGTTAGCTTTCAGCATTTCTTCAGTATAGTAAACCAAACCGTAACCAGTTGCTTCTGGACGAATCAAGCTACCACCAAATTCAAGAGGCTTACCAGTCAAGACACCAGCATCAAATTGGTTAAGACGCTTGTATTGACCATAAAGGTAACCAATTTCACGTCCACCTACGCCGATATCACCAGCAGGTACGTCAAGTGATGGTCCGATGTGTTTTTGCAACTCAGTCATGAAGCTTTGGCAGAAGCGCATCACTTCAGCATCTGTTTTACCTTTAGGATCGAAGTCTGATCCACCTTTACCTCCACCGATTGGAAGTCCAGTCAAGACGTTTTTGAAGATTTGTTCAAATCCGAGGAATTTCAAAATCCCTTGGTTTACAGTTGGGTGGAAACGAAGTCCTCCTTTGTATGGTCCAACAGCTGAGTTGAATTGAACACGGTAACCACGGTTTACTTGAATTTTTCCATCACGGTCAACCCAAGGAACACGGAAAGAAATTACGCGCTCAGGCTCAGTAATACGTGCCAAGATATTTTCTTCGATATACTCAGGGTGTTTTTCAAATACAGGTTCCAAAGTGTTGAAAAATTCTTCAACAGCTTGGAGGAATTCAGCCTCGTGCCCATTACGAGCTTTTACAGTTTCAAACACGCTTTGGATATATTCTTTAGCAGATGTCATATCGTTCTCCTTTTGTTGTCATATTTTATTACATGAGCTATTATAGCAGAATTTTTTTAAACTGTAAAGAGAAAAACAAAAATTTTCTAAAAATTCTTTCAATTTAGTTTTAAGACTTTTTGAAAATAGACAAAAAACGAACCTTTTTCTTGTAAATATCTTTCTCAAAGAGAAAATCTGAAAATATGCTATAAGAAAAGAAAATGTTTAGCAATTCAGAAATCACTTGTTAATTTATCCATGATATGTTAGATTTGCCAGCAAAACTATGACCATTTTGGAGGAAAGAAATATTTACATCTCCTTATTCAGGGCAGGATTTTCTATACAAGTATAGATGTCTTGCTGGAGTTGGATCATGGAACCCAAGCGGTTATTGAGATTTAGAACTATCATCAGAATTTTTTCATTAGACTTGTTCGGTAACCATAAAGTACTATACTATCTATGAACAAGACCCAGAAAAAGTAGCCTTATTTCTTAAGAATTTTAATAGTTTAAAGCACTTAGCACCTGTTTATATTGATGAAACAGGATTCGATACTTACTTTTATCGAGAATATGGTCGCTCATCAAAGGGTCAGTTAATAGGAGGTAAAGTCTCTGGAAGAAGATATCAGGGGATTTCTTTGGTTGCAGGTCTAACAAATGGTGACTTAATCGCTCCAATGACCTACGAAGAGACGATGACGAGCGACTTTTTTGAAGCATGGTTTCAGAAATTTCTCTTACCAACATTAACCACACCCTCAGTTATTATTATGGATAATGCAAGATTCCAATAGAATAGCTAGGATAGAATTCTTGTGTGAAGAGTTTGGGCATAAACTTTTACCCCTTCCTCCCTACTCACCTGAGTACAATCCTATTGAGAAGACATGTGCTCATATCAAAAAGCACCTCAAAAAGGTATTACCAAGTTGCAATACCTTTTACGAGGCTCTTTTGTCCCACTCTTGTTTCAGTTTGTTATAAACACCTAAGATAAGAGCTATACTAGGTAAATAAAAATCTCTATACTATTTGAAAGTGAAGACTACTCACTGTGAGATAGTATAGAGTATTTTTGTTGTAGTTAAACCATCCTACCCATTCCCCATTGTAATTAACACGGTAACCGTCTGGTGTAGTCGTATTGATTGCTAGAGCACCAGAGCTATAAGCATAGTACCATTTGCCAGATACCTTCATCCAGCCTGTTTTCATAGCACCTGAACCGTCGAGATAGTACCAAGTCTCACCGTCTTTCAACCAACCTGCTTGCATCCAGACTGAACTATCGAAGCGATACCAGATATTATCTAATTTTGCCCACTGATTGTAAGGGTAAGATCCCATCAAGTTGCATAAACTACCAACGCGAGCCAGCTTGTCGCCAAAAACCCATACTTTTACCTACTTCTTGCATTTGGTTAAAGAAATTGTAGGAATTATTCGTTGTACTCTTATTTTCATTTTTGATTTTATGAGTTCCGATAGCCTTCAAATTTTTGTCAAAAAGATTCGCCTTAGTCGCAAATGTTTGAATCTGAGAAGAGTAGGCTTCTATGTATTGAATGGCTTTTCCATAACCACCAGCTAATTCTTCAGAGCCACCAGATGATGTTCCGAAACTTTGTGCAACGGTAATCCATCCATTTTGAGTAACAGGGTTTTCAAAGGCTGCCAAACCCATATAGGTCAATTCTGGATTGATTAAGGATTCGTAGTGTCCAGTTTGATCAGAGACATTTGCTCCGCTACGAGATTTATAGAATATATTTCTCAATGGTACGCGCAACACCGTCTTCTTCGTTGCTTGCTGTAACGGCATCCGCAAGAGATTTGACATAATCGCTTGCATTTCCCATTGCAATGCCCATCCCTGCAAACTGGAGCATTTCGATATCGTTATTAGCATCGCCCATGGCCATAATCTCTGAGGAATCAATCTTCAAAATCTCTGCTAATCGTGAAAGAGCGGTAGCCTTGGTCGTTCCAAGTGGCATAGCTTCATAAATGACAGGCTGCGAACGAACTCCACTGAATCGTTGGCAGAGTTCCTCAGCAAAACGCTGCTCAAAATCGTCTGTTTGTTCTTCGTTGCCCAAAAACATGCCTTGGAACATACGATATTTACCACTAGTCGCTTCCTCAAGGGAAATTTCAGTCAAGTCTGAAAAGACTAGGTCGGCATCATTCTGGATGACTTGATTAGGCTTGCCACCGAGGACGAAATAATGTTTCTCATCAAAAAGAGTCAACTGAACATCACTTTTTTCAGCTAGATCATAGAGGTATTCGATGTCTGCTGGACTAAGTTCTTGCCAGTCAACTAGTCCCCAGTCACTTGTCTGGTGAGTTGAGCAACCATTGTTAACAATCACATACTCATTCTGGAGGCCAAGCCCCAGTTTTTTGTAGTAGGGGAGGACACCGAAAAGCGGGCGACCCGTACAAAGAACCAATTTGACACCTTTTTCAATAGCTTGGTGAATAGCAGTAATGTGAGCTTGTGGAATTTCCTTGGCTTCATCGAGGAGGGTTCCGTCCATATCCAAGGCTAGTAGTTTAATCATAGGTCTTCCTTCTTTATCTTTTGGTATTATTATAACATATTTTGGAGAAGATGACGGTCAAAGGGACAGGAGCTAATTGATTTTGCAGTTTAGGACGTTTTGATGACAATTCATGATTTGAAGAGGATATTTGGCCAAGATATGTTATACTAAACTTGTCAACGTTGCAACTAGACAAATTAAAAAACCAACTTAATATAATAGTTTTTTGTAAGTAGGTATGAGTATCAGATTACTCAACTAATCTAAACAATAACGGAGGAAATATATCATGATTTTAATGACAAAAAATATAAATCTAACAAATGAAGAATTAGAGCTGATACAAGGTGGAGCAGATCCCTATGGAAAAGAACCTAATGGTTATTTTCCTTGGCAAATAGAGCCGGTATTAACTATGCCGGTTCATGGATTTTGTCCCAGAGGAACCTATGATTTAGGATATATTGGAGGAGGCAATCATCTTTGCAAAGGAAGTCCTGCGAGATTTTAAGTAAAATTTATTAGGAATATGGAGAAAACAGAGGATTTAATATGAAAAAACGGATTATTCAGATTTTACTAGCATTATCCTTAATTTTTTACAAATCAACTTGGTTTTGGGGAATTTTCAATCACCTCGCAAAGCCCTATCTACCAGCAAGTCGTGAATTTTTTCAGATTCTGCTTTGGATGGAGAGTGGAGGTCTTTTATTAGCGGTCATCTATCTACTAGTTTTTGCAGGAAAGAAGACTTTTCATTTCAAATGGCAGCTGAGGCACTTTATCTACCTTTTACTGGGTTACATCATTTTGTATATGTCTGACGTCCTCTTGTCTTATTTCATACCCTCGTCTTCAAATCAAATTTCTTTGAATGAAACGATAGAAATGATAGGGAGACAGGAATTACCCTATTTCTTGCTCATGGCTTGCTTCATCGGCCCTATTGCTGAGGAATTGATTTATCGCGGTGTGCTTATGACAACCTTTTTCAAAAACTCGCCTTGGTACGGAGATGTCTTGCTTTCTGCTATTATTTTCGGTTATATTCATATCAATTTTGCTTTAACTCCTCTTGCTTTTTTCATTTATGCTAGTGGAGGTCTCATTTTAGCTCTACTGTATCGCATGACAAAAAATCTCTACTATCCAATACTAGTTCATATTCTCATCAATATCACTGCCTTCTGGAATGTATGGTTACTCCTATTTTCAGGAAGTTAGCTTACTAAAAAAATGTCGGAACTTTCCGGCATTTTCTTTTTTCACAAATAGTCAACGTTTTTCTTTTCGATATTGGAGTGGTGTGTATCCAGTTATTTTTTGAATTGATTTTGAAAATAAGGTTGGCTTGAGAAAGGCAGATAGTGAAGATAGTTAAGAAGGTTAAGAAGAATAGGATGTTCTTTTTTCCTTTTTGGAAAACTTCTAAAATATGGTATAATGAAAAGATAAAGAAGTTGGAGGTAGAAGATGAACATTCAACAATTACGCTATGTTGTGGCCATTGCCAATAGCGGTACTTTTCGTGAAGCTGCTGAAAAGATGTATGTTAGTCAGCCGAGTCTGTCTATTTCTGTTCGTGATTTGGAAAAAGAATTGGGTTTTAAGATTTTCCGTCGGACCAGCTCAGGGACTTTCTTGACTCGTCGTGGTATGGAATTCTATGAAAAAGCGCAAGAATTGGTTAAAGGATTTGATATTTTTCAAAATCAGTATGCCCATCCTGAGGAAGAAAAGGATGAATTTTCCATTGCCAGTCAGCACTATGACTTCTTGCCACCAACCATTACGGCCTTTTCAGAGCGCTATCCTGATTATAAGAACTTCCGTATTTTTGAATCAACTACTGTTCAAATTTTAGACGAAGTAGCGCAAGGTCACAGTGAGATTGGGATTATCTACCTCAATAATCAAAATAAAAAAGGGATTATGCAACGGGTTGAAAAGTTAGGCCTAGAGGTTATTGAACTAATTCCCTTCCATACCCATATTTATCTCCGTGAGGGGCATCCTTTAGCTCAGAAAGAGGAATTGGTCATGGAGGATTTAGCGGATCTACCAACGGTTCGTTTCACGCAAGAGAAAGACGAGTATCTTTATTATTCAGAGAACTTTGTTGATACCAGCGCGAGCTCGCAGATGTTTAATGTGACAGACCGTGCTACTTTGAATGGTATTTTGGAGCGGACGGACGCTTATGCAACAGGTTCCGGATTTTTAGATAGTGACAGTGTGAATGGCATCACAGTTATTCGTCTCAAGGATAACCTAGATAACCGCATGGTCTATGTTAAACGTGAAGAAGTGGAGCTGAGTCAAGCTGGAACTCTTTTCGTAGAAGTCATGCAAGAATATTTTAATCAGAAGAGGAAATCATGAAAAAAAGAGGAATAGTGGCAGTCATTGTACTGCTTTTGATTGCGCTGGATCAGTTAGTTAAATCCTATATCGTCCAACAGATTCCACTGGGTGAAGTGCGCTCCTGGATTCCCAATTTCGTTAGCTTGACCTACCTGCAAAATCGAGGGGCAGCCTTTTCTATCTTACAAGATCAGCAGTTGTTATTCGCTGTCATTACCCTGGTCGTCGTGGTAGGTGCCATTTGGTATCTACATAAGCACATGGAGGACTCATTCTGGATGGTCTTGGGTTTGACTCTGATAATCGCGGGTGGTCTTGGAAACTTTATTGACAGGGTCAGTCAGGGCTTTGTTGTGGATATGTTTCACCTTGACTTTATCAATTTTGCAATTTTCAATGTGGCAGATAGCTATCTGACTGTTGGAGTGATTATTTTATTGATTGCAATGCTAAAAGAGGAAATAAATGGAAATTAAAATTGAAACTGGTGGCCTGCGTTTAGATAAGGCTTTGTCAGATTTGACAGAATTATCACGTAGTCTCGCGAATGAACAAATCAAATCAGGCCAGGTCTTGGTCAATGGCCAAGTCAAGAAAGCTAAATACACTGTCCAAGAGGGCGATGTCGTCACTTACCATGTGCCAGAACCAGAGGTTTTAGAGTATGTGGCTGAGGATCTTCCGCTAGAAATCATCTACCAAGATGAGGATGTGGCTGTTGTCAACAAACCTCAGGGAATGGTTGTGCATCCGAGTGCTGGTCATACTAGTGGAACCCTAGTAAATGCCCTTATGTATCATATTAAGGACTTGTCGGGTATCAATGGGGTTCTGCGTCCAGGAATTGTTCATCGTATTGATAAGGATACGTCAGGTCTTCTTATGATTGCTAAAAATGATGAGGCGCATCTAGCACTTGCCCAAGAACTCAAGGATAAAAAGTCTCTCCGCAAATATTGGGCGATTGTTCATGGAAATTTGCCCAATGATCGCGGTGTGATTGAAGCACCGATTGGCCGGAGTGAAAAAGATCGTAAGAAACAGGCTGTGACTGCTAAAGGGAAACCTGCAGTAACTCGTTTCCACGTCTTGGAACGCTTTGGCGATTATAGCTTAGTGGAGTTGCAACTAGAGACAGGGCGTACCCATCAGATTCGTGTCCACATGGCTTATATCGGTCATCCAGTTGCTGGGGATGAAGTCTATGGTCCTCGTAAGACACTTAAGGGGCATGGACAATTTCTTCATGCCAAGACTCTAGGTTTTACTCATCCGAGAACAGGTGAGACCTTAGAATTTACAGCAGATATCCCAGCAATTTTTAAGGAAACATTGGAGAGATTGAGGAAGTAAGAATGAAAAAGAAATTAACTAGTTTAGCACTTGCAGGCGCTTTTTTAGGCTTGTCATGGTATGGAAATGTTCAAGCTCAAGAAAGTTCAGGAAATAAAATCCACTTTATAAATGTTCATGAAGGTGGCAGTGATGCGATTATTCTTGAAAGCAATGGACATTTTGCCATGGTGGATACAGGAGAAGATTATGATTTCCCAGATGGAAGTGATTCTCGTTATCCATGGAGACAGGGTATCAATACAACTTATAAGCATGTTCTAACAGACCGTGTCTTTCGTCGTTTGAAGGAATTGGGTGTCCAAAAACTTGATTTTATTTTGGTAACCCATACCCACAGTGACCATATTGGAAATGTTGATGAATTACTGTCTACCTATCCAGTTGACCGAGTCTATCTTAAGAAATATAGTGATAATCGTATTACTAAGCCTGAACGTCTTTGGGATAATCTGTATGGCTATGATAAGGTTTTAAAGACTGCTGCTGAAAAAGGTGTTTCAGTTATTCAAAATATCACACAAGGAGATGCTCATTTTCAGTTTGGAGACATGGATATTCAACTATATAATTATGAAAATGAAACAGATTCATCAGGTGAATTAAAGAAAATTTGGGATGATAATTCCAATTCCTTGATTAGCGTAGTAAAAGTCAATGGTAAGAAAATTTACCTTGGGGGCGACTTAGATAATGTGCATGGAGCGGAAGATAAGTATGGACCTCTCATTGGAAAAGTTGATTTGATGAAGTTTAATCATCACCATGATACCAACAAATCAAATACCAAGGATTTTATTAAAAATTTGAGTCCGAGTTTGATTGTTCAAACTTCGGATAGTCTACCTTGGAAAAATGGTGTTGATAGTGAGTATGTTAATTGGCTCAAAGAACGAGGAATTGAGAGAATCAACGCAGCCAGCAAAGACTATGATGCAACAGTTTTTGATATTCGACAAGACGGTTTAGTAAACATTTCAACTTCCTACAAGCCTATTCCAAGTTTTCAAGCTGGTTGGCATAAGAGTTCATATGGAAACTGGTGGTATCAAGCGCCTGATTCTACAGGAGAATATGCTGTCGGTTGGAATGAAATTAAGGGTGAATGGTATTACTTTAACCAAACGGGTATCTTATTACAGAATCAATGGAAAAAATGGAACAATCGTTGGTTCTATTTGACAAACTCTGGTGTTGCTGCTAAAAATTGGAAGAAAATCGCTGGAATCTGGTATTATTTTAACAAAGAAAACCAGATGGAAATTGGTTGGATTCAAGATAAAGAGCAGTGGTATTATTTGGATGTTGATGGCTCTATGAAGACAGGTTGGCTTCAATATAAGGGGCAATGGTATTACTTTGCTCCATCAGGGGAAATGAAAACGGGCTGGGTAAAAGATAAAGAAGCCTGGTACTATATGGATTCTACTGGTATCATGAAGACAGGTGAGATAGAAGTTGCTGGACATCATTACTATCTAGAAGAATCAGGAGCTATGAAGCAAGGCTGGCTTAAAAAGGCAAATGATTGGTATTTCTACAAGACAGATGGTTCACGAGCTATAGGTTGGATTAAAGACAAGGATAAATGGTACTTCTTGAAAGAAAATGGTCAATTACTTGTGAATGGTAAGACACCAGAAGGCTATACTGTGGATTCAAGTGGTGCCTGGTTAGTGGATGTTCCGATCGAGAAATCTGCTACAATTAAAACTACAAGTCATTCAGAAATAAAAGAATCCAAAGAAGTAGTGAAAAAGGATCTTGAAAATAAAGAAACGAGTCAACATGAAAGTGTTACAAATTCTTCAACTAGTCAAGATTTGACATCCTCAACTTCACAAAGCTCTGAAACGAGTACAAACAAATCGGAATCAGAACAGTAGTAGAAAAGAAGGTTTTAGGGCCTTCTTTTTTCTATCAACTCTTTTCTATTTCCTGTTATTCATGTTATAATGGATAAATATGAATAATCGGAGTGAGACTATGAAATACAAACGGATTGTCTTTAAGGTGGGTACTTCTTCTCTGACAAATGAGGATGGAAGTTTATCACGTAGTAAGGTAAAGGATATTACCCAGCAGTTGGCTATGCTGCACGAGGCTGGTCATGAGTTGATTTTGGTGTCTTCAGGTGCCATTGCGGCTGGTTTTGGAGCCTTAGGATTTAAAAAGCGTCCGACTAAAATTGCTGATAAACAGGCTTCAGCAGCGGTAGGACAAGGGCTTTTGTTGGAAGAATACACGACCAATCTTCTCTTGCGCCAAATCGTTTCTGCACAAATCTTGCTAACCCAGGATGACTTTGTAGATAAGCGTCGTTATAAAAATGCCCATCAGGCTTTGTCAGTTCTACTTAGCCGTGGGGCGATTCCTATCATCAATGAGAATGACAGTGTTGTTATTGATGAGCTCAAGGTTGGGGACAATGATACTCTGAGTGCACAGGTGGCGGCCATGGTCCAAGCAGACCTTTTGATCCTCTTGACAGACGTAGACGGTCTTTATACTGGAAATCCTAATTCAGACCCAAGAGCCAAACGCTTGGAGCGAATCGAGACCATCAATCGTGAGATTATTGATATGGCCGGTGGAGCAGGTTCGTCTAATGGTACAGGTGGCATGTTAACCAAAATCAAAGCTGCCACTATTGCGACAGAATCAGGAGTTCCTGTTTATATCTGCTCATCCTTGAAGTCAGATGCCATGATTGAGGCAGCTGAGGAAACCAGGGATGGTTCCTACTTTGTTGCTCAAGAGAAGGGACTTCGTACCCAGAAACAATGGCTGGCCTTTTATGCTCAGAGTCAAGGTTCTATTTGGGTAGATAAAGGGGCTGCAGAAGCTCTCTCTCAACATGGAAAGAGTCTCCTTTTATCTGGTATTGTTGACGCAGAAGGCGCCTTTTCTTACGGTGATATTGTGACAGTATTTGACAAGGAAAGTGGAAAATCACTTGGAAAAGGACGCGTGCAATTCGGAGCATCTGCTTTGGAGGATATGTTGCGTTCTCAAAAAGCCAAGGGTGTCTTGATTCACCGTGATGACTGGATTTCCATTACGCCTGAAATCCAACTACTCTTTACAGAATTTTAGAGGTAAACTATGGTAAGTACACAAGAACAATTTGAACAGGTACAGGCTGTTAAAAAATCGATCAACACAGCTAGTGAAGAGGTGAAAAACCAAGCCTTGCTAGCCATGGCTGATTACTTAGTGGCTGCTACAGAGGAAATTTTAGCAGCCAATGCCCTCGATATGGAAGCGGCTAAGGGTAAAATCTCAGATGTGATGCTGGATCGTCTTTATTTGGATGCAAGTCGTATAGAAGCGATGGCAACTGGGATTCGTGAAGTGGTTGCTTTACCAGATCCAATCGGTGAAGTTTTAGAAACCAATCAGCTTGAAAATGGTTTGGTTATCACAAAGAAACGTGTAGCTATGGGAGTTATTGGTATAATCTATGAAAGCCGTCCAAATGTGACGTCTGATGCGGTTGCTTTGGCCCTCAAGAGTGGGAATGCGGTTGTTCTTCGTAGTGGTAAGGATGCCTATCAAACGGCCCATGCCATTGTCACAGCCTTGAAGAAGGGCTTGGAAACGACTACTATTCACCCAGATGTGATTCAACTGGTGGAAGATACTAGCCGAGAAAGCAGCTATGCCATGATGAAGGCCAAGGGCTATCTAGATCTTCTTATTCCTCGTGGAGGAGCTGGCTTGATCAATGCCGTGGTTGAAAATGCTATTGTACCAGTTATCGAGACAGGAACTGGGATTGTCCATGTCTATGTGGATAAGGATGCGGATGAAGACAAGGCTCTGTCTATCATCAATAATGCTAAAACCAGTCGTCCTTCTGTCTGCAATGCCATGGAGGTTTTGCTGGTTCATGAAGCCAAGGCAGCAAGCTTCCTTCCTCGCTTGGAGCAAGTGCTGGTTGAGAATCGAAAAGAAGCTGGTCTGGAACCAATTCAATTCCGCTTGGATGAGAAAGCAAGTCAGTTTGTTTCAGGTCAAGCAGCTGAGGCCCAAGACTTTGACACCGAGTTTTTAGACTATGTCCTAGCTGTTAAGGTTGTGAGCAGTTTAGAAGAAGCTGTTGCCCATATTGAAGCCCACAGTACCCATCATTCGGATGCCATTGTGACTGAAAATGCTGAAGCTGCGGCTTGCTTTACAGATCAAGTGGACTCGGCAGCGGTTTATGTCAATGCCTCAACTCGTTTTACCGATGGTGGACAATTTGGTCTTGGATGTGAGATGGGAATTTCTACTCAGAAATTGCACGCGCGTGGTCCAATGGGCTTGAAAGAGTTGACCAGCTACAAGTATGTGGTTGCTGGTGATGGGCAGATAAGGGAGTAAGAGATGAAGATTGGATTTATCGGTTTGGGGAATATGGGGGCTAGTTTGGCTAAGGCTGTTTTGCAGGCCAAGACGTGTGATGACATTCTTCTTGCCAATCGTAGTCAAGCTAAGGTAGATGCTTTCATTGCAGACTTTGGTGGTCAGGCTTCCAGCAATGAAGAAATTTTTGCAGAAGCAGATGTGATTTTTCTAGGTGTTAAGCCAGCTCAGTTCTCAGACTTACTTTCTCAATATCAGACCATCCTTGAAAAACGAGAAAGTCTTCTTTTGATTTCCATGGCAGCTGGATTGACCTTGGAAAAACTCGCTAGTCTTCTTCCAAATCAACACAGAATTATTCGTATGATGCCAAATACCCCTGCTTCTATTGGTCAAGGAGTGATTAGTTATGCCTTGTCTCCTAATTGCAGGGCTGAGGACAGTGAGCTCTTTTGTCAGCTTTTAGCCAAGGCTGGTCTTTTGGTTGAACTTGGAGAAAGCTTAATAGATGCAGCGACAGGTCTTGCAGGTTGTGGACCAGCCTTTGTCTATCTTTTTATCGAGGCCTTGGCAGATGCAGGTGTTCAGACTGGATTGCCACGAGAAACAGCATTGAAAATGGCAGCTCAAACTGTGGTAGGAGCTGGACAATTGGTCCTTGAAAGTCAGCAACATCCTGGAGTTTTGAAAGACCAAGTTTGCAGCCCAGGCGGTTCGACTATCGCTGGTGTAGCGAGCCTAGAAGCGCATGCTTTTCGAGGAACGGTCATGGATGCAGTTGGTCAAGCCTACAAACGAACACAAGAACTAGGTAAATAAGAGGTGGATTTGTCTGCCTCTTTTATGGTGGTTGATACTCTTCGAAAATCTCTTCAAACTGCGTCAGCTTCCATCTGCAACCTCAAAACAGTGTTTTGAGCAACCTGCGACTAGCTTCCTAGTTTGCTCTTTGATTTTCATTGAGTATGAAATGAGAAGACAAAAAGATTGTCACAAACCCCTATTTTTTTGATAGAATAGAAGTAGTAAAAAAGAAATGAGTTAGACATGTCAAAAGGATTTTTAGTCTCTCTTGAGGGACCAGAGGGAGCAGGCAAGACCAGTGTTTTAGAGGCTCTGCTACCAATTTTAGAGGAAAAAGGAGTAGAGGTGTTGACGACCCGTGAACCTGGCGGAGTCTTGATTGGGGAGAAGATTCGGGAAGTGATTTTGGATCCAAGTCATACTCAGATGGATGCTAAAACAGAGCTACTTCTCTATATTGCCAGTCGCAGACAGCATTTGGTGGAAAAAGTTCTTCCAGCCCTTGAAGCTGGCAAGTTGGTCATCATGGATCGTTTTATCGATAGTTCTGTTGCCTATCAGGGATTTGGTCGTGGCTTAGATATTGAAGCCATTGACTGGCTCAATCAGTTTGCGACAGATGGCCTCAAACCCGATTTGACACTCTATTTTGACATCGAGGTGGAAGAAGGGCTGGCTCGTATTGCTGCTAATAGTGACCGCGAGGTTAATCGTTTGGATTTGGAAGGGTTGGACTTGCATAAAAAAGTTCGTCAAGGCTACCTTTCTCTTCTGGATAAAGAGGGAAATCGCATTGTCAAGATTGATGCTAGTCTCCCTTTGGAGCAAGTTGTGGAAACTACCAAGGCTGTCTTGTTTGACGGAATGGGCTTGGCCAAATGAAACAAGAACAATTAAAGGCTTGGCAACCAGCCCAGTTTGACCGATTTGTCCGTATCTTAGAACAAGACCAGCTCAATCACGCCTATCTCTTTTCAGGTTTCTTTGGAAGCCTGGAAATGGCGCAGTTTTTGGCCAAGAGTCTATTTTGTACGGATAAGGTAGATGTTTTACCATGTGAAAACTGCCGAAATTGTAAGCTGATTGAACAGGGAGAATTTCCCGATGTAACCTTGATTAAGCCAGTCAATCAGGTCATCAAGACAGAACGCATTCGGGAATTGGTGGGACAGTTTTCTCAAGCAGGGATTGAAAGCCAGCAACAGGTCTTTATCATCGAGCAAGCGGATAAAATGCATCCCAACGCAGCCAATTCTCTGCTTAAGGTCATCGAAGAACCCCAGAGTGAAGTTTATATTTTCTTCTTGACTAGCGATGAGGAAAAGATGTTACCGACAATCCGAAGTCGGACCCAGATTTTCCACTTTAAAAAGCAAGAAGAACAACTCATCTTGCTCTTAGAACAAATGGGACTTGTTAAGAAAAAAGCGACTCTTTTAGCTCAGTTTAGTCAATCGCGAGCTGAAGCAGAAAAGTTGGCTAATCAGGCAAGTTTTTGGACCTTGGTCGATGAAAGTGAACGCCTGCTGACTTGGTTAGTAGCTAAGAAAAAAGAAAGTTATCTACAGGTTGCCAAATTAGCGAACTTGGCAGATGATAAGGAAAAACAAGATCAGGTTTTACGGGTTCTTGAAGTTCTCTGTGGGCAGGATCTCTTGCAGGTAAGAGTAAGGGTGATTCTACAAGATTTGCTAGAAGCTAGAAAAATGTGGCAAGCTAATGTCAGCTTTCAAAATGCCATGGAATATCTGGTCTTGAAAGAAATATAAACTCAAAAATGAACGATAAAGAAAGGAAAGGCCTGGCTTATGGACAAAAAAGAATTATTTGACGCGCTGGATGATTTTTCCCAACAGTTATTGGTAACCTTGGCCGATGTGGAAGCTATCAAGAAAAATCTCAAGAGCCTAGTAGAGGAAAATACAGCTCTTCGTTTGGAAAATTCTAAGTTGCGCGAACGTTTGGGTGAGGTGGAAGCAGACGCTCCCGTCAAGGCCAAGCATGTTCGCGAAAGTGTTCGTCGCATTTACCGTGATGGATTTCACGTATGTAATGATTTTTATGGACAACGTCGAGAACAGGACGAGGAATGTATGTTCTGTGACGAGTTGCTATACAGGGAGTAAGCATGCAGATTCAAAAAAGTTTTAAGGGGCAGTTTCCCTATGGCAAGCTGTATCTAGTGGCAACGCCGATTGGCAATCTAGATGATATGACCTTTCGCGCTATCCAGACCTTGAAAGAAGTGGACTGGATTGCTGCTGAGGATACGCGCAATACAGGTCTTTTGCTCAAGCATTTTGACATTTCCACCAAGCAGATCAGTTTTCATGAGCACAATGCCAAGGAAAAAATTCCTGATTTGATTGGTTTCTTGAAAGCAGGGCAAAGTATTGCTCAGGTCTCTGATGCCGGTTTGCCTAGCATTTCAGACCCTGGTCATGATTTGGTTAAGGCAGCTATTGAGGAAGAAATTGCAGTTGTGACTGTTCCAGGTGCCTCTGCAGGAATTTCTGCCTTGATTGCCAGTGGTCTAGCGCCACAACCACATATCTTTTACGGCTTTTTACCGAGAAAATCAGGCCAGCAAAAGCAATTTTTCGACTCGAAAAAAGATTATCCTGAAACTCAGATTTTCTATGAATCGCCTCATCGTGTAGCAGATACGTTGGAAAATATGTTAGAAGTCTACGGTAACCGCTCGGTTGTCTTGGTCAGGGAATTGACTAAAATCTATGAAGAATACCAACGCGGTACCATTTCTGAGTTATTGGAAAGCATTGCTGAAACGCCACTTAAAGGAGAATGCCTTCTCATTGTTGAAGGTGCCAGTCAGGATGTGGAGGAAAAAGACGAGGAGGACTTGTTCTTAGAAATCCAAGCCCGTATCCAGCAAGGCATGAAGAAAAATCAAGCTATCAAGGAAGTCGCTAAGATTTACCAGTGGAATAAAAGCCAGCTCTACGCTGCCTACCATGATTGGGAAGAAAATCAAGAAAATGACTAATACTCTTCGAAAATCTCTTCAAACCGTGTCAACGTCGCCTTGTCGTAGGTGTGGTTACTGACNNCCTGCGGCTAGTTTGCTCTTTGATTTTCATTTAGTATAAACAGGGAAGTTTGCCTTCTTCCCTTTTTTTGTTATACTAGTAGAAGAAAAAAATAGAAAGATTTGTGGGAGTGAAAAAGTCCGGGGGACTTTTTCAGCTTG
>NZ_VMMV01000073.1:0-22983 GCF_013277375.1 Streptococcus sp. 3613 | reverse complement strand
ATCACGGCAGATCATGGTCCAGAATTTAACCGCTTGACTGATGTATTTTCTGAGGAACATATCTATTATGCGCACCCCTATGCCTCTTGGGAAAGGGGAACTAATGAGAATCACAACAGGCTCATTCGGAGATGGTTACCTAAGGGGACTAAGAAAACGACTCCCAAAGAAGTCGCATTCATCGAAAATTGGATTAATAACTATCCTAAAAAATGCTTGAACTACAAATCACCCAGAGAAGACTTCTTCATGGCTAACTTGAACTTGAAATTTGGCGCGGACTATTCCAACTTCAACCCACTATAAAGCAGACTTACAAGATAGGGAACCCATCTCCGATAATATAATATATAGTAGAATGAAAACTGCACAATTTGATTGGGGAATTCAAACTAATTTCTCACAATGTTTGAGAAAAAGGGTCTATTATTTCAACTGCAACCTACTATAGCCCATTAAAGTTGGAATAACCCACTGAGACTTCTAAACCACTGCTGGAGAGGAGTTTGTGTCTATTTTCTTTCATTTCCCTGAAAAATCAAAAAGAGAGAACCAATCTGATCCTCTCTTACTTATAAATGGTGCTCACTCAAATGTTAAAGGAGCTATTTCTTAGAGATAAAGGAATTTGAATACAGCTACTGCCGCAATTGCTGCTGCAATAGGTGCTACTACTGGTACCCAAGAATACCACCATTTTGAATCGCCTTTATGCTCACCAAGAACTGATTTTGGAAGGAAAGCATGAAGGAGACGTGGCCCCAAGTCACGAGCTGGGTTCAAGGCAGGTCCTGTAGGTCCTCCAAGTGATGTTACCAAAGCCATAACGAGGAATCCAAGTGCCAAGTGAGCCACAGAAAGTCCTGAAGCAGTGTGTGGAGCCACCTGTGCTTTAATAGCCAAGTCAGAAAAATCAACTGTCTGTCCTGCTTGTGTTGCCATTTGTTTCATGTATTGAAGCACTTCAGCACCAAAGAAGTTTTTAGTCAAACCGAGAGCTGCAAAGAACAAAACAAATGAACCAACAAACTCGTTTACAAAACCATTAACAGTTGCTGCATAGCGACTTTCTTTTGTACCATGGTCAATACTTGAAATAGTTGAGAAAGTTCCCAAGATGTTATTTGAGTTTTCAGTTTTCAAGTAGAATGGGCGGTGTGTTGCCACAACCAAGGCTTGACCAAAGATAGCCCCCAAGACTTGCGCGATAATGTAAGGTACCACTTGTGCCCAAGGGAAAAGACCGCTAACTGCAAGTCCTAGAGTGAAAGCAGGGTTGATGTGGTTCCCAGATACGTTACCAAACATCAAGGCTGGGATCATAACCCCCATACCATAACCAACAGCGATGACGAGCCAGCCACTTTGGTGACCTTTCGTACCTTTAAGTTCAACGTTGGCAACTGCACCATTCCCAAGAATGATCAAAATGGCAGTTCCCAAAAATTCAGTGGCATACTTTAGTGCCCATGTGAAATCCATTTGCTAGATTCTCCTTAAAATTTTTTAGACATTCCTTATTTTATCAATTTTTACCCTATTTAGCAACTAGTTTCTGGAAATATTTTTAAAAAAATAGGATTCAGAGTTTCCCAGTCTAATGGACTTGTAAGCGTTTTTAATCTTCTCGAAAGACCTCGTTCTCAAAACCAGGAAAAAGCACACATCTGTGAGCTTTTCCTTGTTCCTAGATTCTAAAATCTATTATTTTTCATCTTCTTTTTTCTTGAAGAATCCTAATCCTAGACCAGCTAATAAGGTCATGATACCAGCGCTAGCCAAGGTAGCATTCGCTTCTGTACCTGTGTTTGGCAATTCCTCTTTTTTATTTGTCTCAGAAGTCGGAACTTCTGGGTCTGGACTCACTGGAATTTCAGTTTTTGGAGCACCTGGTTCTGGAGTTAGCTCTGGTATTGGAGTCTCTTGATTTGGTAGTTCTGGGTTTGGTGTCGGAACACTTGGATGCTCTGGATTTGGTTGTGGGTTTGGTTTGTCTGGAGTCAGTTCACCTGGAGCACCTGGTTCCTGAGGACTTGGAATTTCTGGTTTTTCTGGAATTGGTTTTTCTGGTCTTGATAAACGGTCATACCTTACCAAAATAGTCGTACCTTTTGAATCTGCTGTTACTTCTGCATTCGATACTTTTGGTAAATCTGGTTTACCATAATTTTCAATTTCTGGCGATACGACTTCGTCCCAGTTGCCTGTTGTCCATTCACCTTCTGTCACGACTTTCGTCACTTTATTACGCTTGTTGGTTCTTGTTAATTCAACTGTTTGCGTAACTGGTCTAGCTACTTCTGTCGTTTCATCAGTCGCATCTACATACTTGATGGTACGGGTAACAGTTTTGCTTTCTTTAATATCTTCTGTAGCTTGCGGATATTTCACTACTTCGGTTGTATCTGTAGTTGTTGATGTTACAGTTGCTTCCGCTACAGTTGCCTTATCTGGGGCGTCATAGTTTTCTACTGATGGTGAAGTTTTTTCGTCCCAGTTGCCTGTTGTCCATTCACCTTCTGTCACGACTTTCGTCACTTTGTTACGCTTGTTGGTTCTTGTTAATTCAACTGTTTGCGTAACTGGTGTTGCCACTTCTGTTGTTTCATCAGTCGCATCTACATACTTGATGGTACGGGTAACAGTTTTGCTTTCTTTAACATCTTCTGTAGCTTGTGGGTATTTCACTACTTCGGTTGTATCTGTAGTTGTTGATGTTACAGTTGCTTCCGCTACAGTTGCCTTATCTGGGGCGTCATAGTTGGTTACAGTTGGAGAATCTTGAGAACCCCATGTACCTGTTGACCAGTCTCCTGCTGTTTCTTCACCTGTCACTTTATTACGCTTGTTAGTTCTTGTTAATTCAACTGTTTGCGTAACTGAGTCAGCCACTTCTTTTGTTTCGTTGGCTTTATCGACATACTTGATGGTACGAGTAACGGTTTTGCGTTCTTGAACATCTTCTGTTTTAGGAACCACTGTTTCTTCAACATTCTCACGGTAGTAGTAGTTAACGGTTGCACCGTCTTCTGGTACAGTTCCTGTGGCATTTGCAGGAGTTGCTACCAAGGTGTATGTTGTTTTCCTTGTGATAACTCGGTCTTCTTTGTCCTCAGTTGTTGTTTTCCCTTCAATAGTTTTTGCTTCTGTAGTATACTGAGAACCTATCGCTAAATCAGCTTTTACAACAGACTCTGCCAACTTCTCTTGGGTGCCTTCTTTGTAGTAATTGGCTGTTACTGTAGCAGTGGTTGGCGCTTCGCTTTCTTTATAAACTAAGGTCACTGTTCTACCTTCGCTTACAATATTCCCAGTTAAACTTTCAGAATTTGCGGCTAGTTCTTTAAAAGTATAATATGTCCCATCAGTAGTAGTCATGCTACTGAGTTTTTTATCTGTGACATCATAACTCGTACCAATCAGTTGTTTTTTATTGGTAATGTAGGTTCCGGCACTTTCTTTTTCTCCAATTCCAGTATCATTTTTCAATGATAGCAAACGCCCTTGTTCATCAACATAGCGAACTTTCACATTTCCTGAGATTAGGTCTGCCAATTCTGAGGTTTTCTTCTTTTCCTTGATTTTTTCGGTTATTTTCTTTTTCTCTTCTTCGGGAATATTTAGTTTTGGAATGATTTTTTCAACAACGGTTCGTGATGGTTCCACAGTATCTTGGATGACTGAAAAGTCAGCTAGAATTGGGAGATTATACTGAACACGGTGACTTTGAGGGTTTACCCCTACTCTTTCATTATTCTCTGAAAATACTTGTACGGTATAAGAAACAACATCTTTTCCTAATAAAACATCCCCAGTAGAGAAGTAGCCACCTTTTCCTAGATTGCTATTTCCAGGACCCACTGCGTCCTTAATCTTTTCCGATAGTTCTTTATCAGTCAGTACCTTCGTTCGCACAATTCCTTTGTCTACCCCTACAAAGTGTGAGAAATGTTTGAACTCTTCAGAATCAGATCTAGCCCAACCATGATTAAGATTATTCGCTTTTGTATTCGCACTCTCAAAGGTTTGGCGATTAGCATTATATTCATCGGCACTTAGAGTTGCTGCTATATCTGACCCTTGAATACCCGCTTCCTTACTACCATTTCTAGCGGCAGTATATGTGTAGTTTTCTGTTTCAACTTCCAGCTGGTCATCGTTAACATGATAGGTAATTTTCTTAGCACCTGGTATAAGAGTAGTGAGTAGTCTATATGCTCTGTCATCAGCTTTAGCTGGAGGAGTGCTTGAGTCTAGCCAAGTTGGGGTATTAGGAGTATCTTTATCAGCAACTTTCAATAAATTATTTAATTCGTTTGATAGCTTTGTAGTTGACTGCGATGAGTGTGTAAAAGTTTTCTTCCATTCTGAATCTCTTTTTGCTGAATTTTTTATGTGCATGGTATTCTGGTCAACATTCAGCACAATATCGCCTTGTTTTTTAGCTTCTTCCGTAGCTTCTGCTTCCAATTGATTGTACAGTTTGGTATCTTCTTCTGTATAATCTCTTCTGGGTTTACGGTGTAATGGAGTAAATTTTATTTTCTCATTACGAATTTTATTAACACGAGATTTAAACTCATCTTTAAAAAATTTGGAAATTTGGAAATTCGCCAGTTCTACATTTAAACCTTTTTTGTACAAGTTTTCATTTTGAACGATTTCGGCTACACGGTGAATGGTTTCATCGTATACCGTCTTCTCTTGGCCAGCAGTATCCTTAGTTTTAATGACTACTCGATAGGTTCCTTTAGAACCATTAATATCTGAGATATATCCTGTCACAAATTCCACACGAACACGGCTTCCGAAGCCAGGAGAAAAGGCAGTAAACTGCTTCTCTATCCCATTATATCCAACTACACCTGGAGAATATTTATTATACTTATCTTTTTCTAAAAATGGGAGATTCTTAAATTCGGTGGAGTTCTTATTAGCACGTTCATTTTGAGCACGTGGATCATACTTCGAATTATCTGAAACCGTCTCGTCACGATTAGCTCGTGTACGTCCTTTAACAAGCATAAGCATGTATTTAAAACGACGGTCTAATGCTTGTTCGTGCACAAAGATGTTATCTAAGGCATCTGCCCCAAGCATACCACCTTGTTCAATCGTACCATCTTCTTTCTTATACCAACCTGTAAAGTAACCATCTGCATTTTTCTTACCAATAACGAATTTACCTGGTCTGCCATCTTTACCTGCAATCGCTGTCCATCCACCGAAAGAATCAAGTTCTCTTATTTCACCATCTTGTAGTTTCTCGCCATCTTCATCTTTAACGACTTTCCCGTCTTTAAATCTCAGTGCATCCCCAAGGGTGTTCATACTACGCAAGTAAGAACGTTCATTATTTTGGAAGTCGTCTGGCATATTTTTTACAATATCCCATAATTGTTCGAGAGTCAGATTTTCCTTAGGAGTATCAAATTTCAGATGGGCATTCTTATCATCCCCACCTGTCTCTCCATCTTTAGGCACAATGACCCCGGGCTGGTGTTCTTTTACTGTGTCACCCTTACGATTGGCATCCAGTAAATCTGAATCAGTATCTGCTGTGTCTGAACCTCCCTCATTTCCAGAAGTCGGCTCTGATTCAGTTCCTGTAGCTCCATTCGATGAATCACTTGACTCCCCATCAGCTAATTCTCTTTTACTACGAGTACGAGGTTTCGTACTTTCTGGAGTTACTAGCGGATTGTCAGCTACGGGAGCATTATAGGTGTTTGCTGCTGCATCAGTATGACTGAGGTCAGTCTTGTTTTCTGGCTCTCCAATTCCAGACTGTCCTGGATCTGTCGGGTTTGCTGTCCTCTCAGCTTCCCTCGCTGACTCCACGCCCTCAGCATGAGCAATCCCAGCTCCCATCAAAAGATAGAGCGCCCCAATGACAACACTAGCTGCACCGACACTTACTTTTCGTATACTGTATTTTAATTGTTTTTCTGGACTATTCATGACTACCTCCATATATATATATATCAAAAGATATATATTATAACAGACCGTATATAATAATCCTCATTTTAAATTATACAAAAAATAAGGTTTAATTTCAATTTTTTAGAGACTATAAATAGGATAAAATTGAGTTGTCATTTCGGTTTGTAATGAACACACTTAAATCAAAATGATGAATAGTACAGTCTTCTTCGAACATTGACTAAAAACTTATGCTACCGTTTTACTAAAATGCTAAAAAGTGCTATAATGTGAACGGTTAAAACAATTTACAAAAAGGAGAATGTTAATGTCTTACCAAGAAAATTACCAGAAATGGGTTGATTTTGCGGAGCTTCCTGACTATCTTCGTCAAGATTTGGAAAATATGGACGAAAAAACAAAGGAAGATGCCTTCTATACAAATCTTGAATTTGGTACTGCAGGTATGCGTGGCTTGATTGGTGCTGGTACAAACCGCATCAACATCTACGTTGTTCGTCAAGCTACTGAAGGATTGGCTCGTTTGATTGAGTCAAAAGGTGGAAACGAAAAAGAACGCGGTGTCGCAATTGCCTACGATAGCCGTCACTTCTCACCTGAGTTTGCCTTTGAATCTGCGGCAGTTCTTGCTAAACATGGTATCAAATCTTATGTATTTGAAAGCCTTCGTCCAACTCCAGAACTATCATTTGCAGTTCGTCACCTCAACTGTTTCGCAGGTATCATGATCACAGCCAGCCACAACCCTGCTCCATTTAACGGATACAAGGTTTACGGTGAAGACGGTGGACAAATGCCTCCACATGACGCGGACGCTTTGACTACTTATATCCGTGCAATCGAAAATCCATTTGCAGTTGAAGTTGCTGATGTGGAAACTGAAAAAGCTTCTGGCTTGATTGAAGTTATCGGCGAAGCTGTTGACGTAGAATACCTTAAAGAGGTTAAGGACGTAAACATCAACCCAGCCTTGATTGAAGAATTTGGTAAAGACATGAAGATTGTCTACACACCACTTCATGGTACTGGTGAAATGTTGGCTCGTCGTGCTCTTGCCCAAGCAGGATTTGACTCTGTTCAAGTTGTTGAAGCGCAAGCAACTGCTGACCCAGACTTCTCAACTGTAACATCTCCAAACCCAGAAAGCCAAGCAGCCTTTGCCCTTGCTGAAGAACTTGGTCGTCAAGTTGGTGCAGATGTTCTTGTCGCAACTGACCCAGACGCTGACCGTGTTGGTGTTGAAGTTCTTCAAAAAGATGGTAGCTACCTCAACCTTTCAGGTAACCAAATCGGTGCTATCATGGCTAAATACATCTTGGAAGCCCACAAAAATGCTGGAACTCTTCCTGAAAATGCAGCCCTCTGCAAATCGATCGTATCAACTGACTTGGTAACGAAGATTGCTGAAAGCTACGGTGCAACCATGTTCAACGTTTTGACAGGTTTCAAATTTATCGCTGAAAAAATCCAAGAATTCGAAGAAAAACACAATCACACTTACATGATGGGATTTGAAGAAAGCTTCGGTTACTTGATTAAACCATTCGTACGTGATAAAGATGCTATCCAAGCCGTTCTTGTCGTGGCTGAACTTGCTGCCTACTACCGTTCACGTGGTTTGACACTTGCTGACGGTATAGAAGAAATCTACAAAGAGTACGGCTACTATGCAGAAAAGACAATCTCTGTTACTCTTTCAGGTGTCGATGGTGCTGAACAAATCAAAGCGATTATGGCTAAGTTCCGCAACAATGCTCCAAAAGAATGGAACACAACAGCTATCACTGTCATAGAAGACTTCAAAGCTCAAACAGCTACTGCTGCTGATGGAACTGTTACAAACTTGACAACTCCTCCAAGTGATGTGTTGAAATACACACTTGCTGACGGTTCATGGATTGCTGTTCGCCCTTCAGGTACAGAACCAAAAATCAAGTTCTACATTGCAGTTGTAGGGGAAACAAACGAAGAATCACAAGCTAAGATTGCTAACATCAAAGCAGAAATCAATGCTTTTGTAAAATAAGGTCCTATAAAAGATGAGACAAACCAATCTCATCTTTTTTCGTATCAAATCTAAGCAATTTTAGAAACTTTATGGCATACTAGACTTATCAATGAAAGCGAGGTAATCTCATGGAACAATTTTTAGATAACATCAAAGACCTTGAAGTCACTACAGTTGCGCGTGCGCAAGAATCTCTTGATAAAAAAGAAACTGCAACCTTCTTTATCGGTCGCAAAACTTGCCCTTACTGCCGTAAATTTGCAGGTACATTGGCAGGTGTCGTAGCTGAAACCAAAGCTCACATCTACTTCATCAATAGTGAAGAAGCAAGCCAACTCAATGAGTTGCAAGCATTCCGCTCACGCTATGGAATCCCAACTGTACCAGGCTTTGTTCACGTTGCAGATGGACAAATCAATGTCCGTTGCGACTCCTCAATGTCAGCACAAGAAATCAAAGATTTCGCAGGATTGTAAAAAATCAGCTAACAAGTTTTAAAATTACAAAAACGCATAATGTAAGGTGCAAAACCTTGATATTATGCGTTTTATTGTTCCTAAAACAGTTACATCAGCATTTCATTACAGAACATTTTAATTTTGGAAGTCAAATCAATTTTTAACAATGGTTTAGAAATCACAGTGGGCTATTCCATATTCAATTATCCAGATTCAATCGCTATTATCGTTTTCCTAGATTACAAAAAACTGCGTTTTGCTAATCAAAACGCAGTCTCAGCCACTATTTTATCTTACTGTCCTTCTTTTACTTCTTTGGTTGCTACATCTTCTCCAAACCATTTTTGGCTGATTTCTTGGAACTTGCCGTCCTTGTAAAGACTAGAAAAAGCTTCATTTATCTTCTTAACCAGAGTTGTATCTTCCTTACGGGCTCCAACCGCAAAAGCTTCTGTTTCTAGTCCAACTGTAAAGACATTATAATCGTTTAAAACACCTTCTGCTTCTAAATAATAATTTGCATAGACACGGTCAATCAATAGACCATCAATTCGATCATTTTTCAAATCAATCAAGGCTTCATTAAAGGTTTGGTATTGATTCGCTTCCTTATTAGCGACAATATCCTTTAAAATCGCTGGGTTTGCTTCAAAGTCCGCATAACCAGATGAACCAGCTTGAGCTCCTAATGTCTTTCCATCCATATCCTTTGCAGTCGTGATACCAGATGATTTCTTGGTCACCAATACCTGCTCATTCTTCATATATGAGTTACTGAATGCTACCTTTTCACGGCGTTCGTCGGTAGCGGAATAGCCATTCCAAATCAGATCAATCGTTCCTTTTGTCAATTCAGCTTCTTTCAAATCCCAATCAATCGGTTGCCAGTTTACTGTGATTCCGTATTTTTCAAAAACAGCTGTAGCTAAATCAATATCAAATCCTGCATAAGAACCATCTTTCTGAGCAAATCCCATTGGAACAAAAGTGCTATCAAATCCAATAGTAATAGACTTGTTAGACTCGTACTTAGACCAATTATCTCCACTAGTTTCGCTAGTATTTTTCCCACAAGCTACTAAGAACAAAGCAGTCATCAGACTGACTAATACAAGCATCCATTTTTTCATCCATTTTTCCTCCTATTTAGGTTCTACTTTCAATAATACATCTGCGATATTTTCAGCAAACTGCAAATCATGGGTAACCACAATCTGGGTCATCCCAAGTTCCCTATTTTGCAAGATTAGCTTCTCCACTTCCAAACGTAATTCTGGATCCAGGGCAGAAGTTGGTTCATCGTAGCCAATGATTTCTGGGTCAATCATCATAGCACGCGCCAAAGCCACCCGCTGCTTTTGCCCACCAGATAGTGAGAAAGGATAGGCCTCTGCGTGTCCTCCTAGTCCTAACTGTTCCAAGAGTCCACTCGCCTTCTTCTCAGCCTCTTCCTGCTTCATTCCCATGGTCTTCACAGGCGATAAGGTCAAATTGTCCAGAACTGATAAATGAGGGAACAGTTGAAAATCTTGGAATACAAATCCCAGTAGATTGCGCTTCTGCAATTCATCCAGCTCTAAAGGTTGTCCATTATAAAAGATTTGCCCTGAATCAATGGTTTCAAGACCTGCAAGCATACGTAAAAGAGTTGTCTTACCTCCACCAGAAGGTCCAACGATAGCCAGGATTTGCTTTTCAGGAATACTTAGACTGAAATTAGACAGGATTTGTTTGTCTCCAAAGACTTTATTGATATTTCGTAATTCTAACATGGCAGCCTCCTATCTATAATAACTGTACTTTTTCTCAACTTTTTTGGAAATAATTGTCACAATCCCAATCAAAATCAAATAAATGGCTCCTGCCAAGAACATAGGAACTAGACTAGCATCGCGGTTAGCAGCTGTTCGACTAGCCAAGATAAGGTCTGAAATTCCGAGAGCATAGACCAAAGAAGTATCCTTGACCAAACTCATAACTTCATTAAAGACACTAGGAAGAACGATCTTGGTCACTTGGGGCAAGATAATATAGCGCACTCTGTCAAAAGGGCTAAACTTCAAGACCTTGGCGGCCTCATACTGTCCTCTTGGAATAGTGTCAATTCCCCCACGGAAAATTTCTGCAAAGTAAGCTGCATAGTTGAGAACAAAGGCAATAATAGCTGCAGGAAGGCGGTCTAAACGAATCCCAATACTTGGGAGCACATAATAGATAAAAATCAGTTGCAAGAGTAAGGGGGTTCCTCGCATAACCCAGATGTAAATGTTAATCAGATAATGGAGGGGCTTCCAATGGACTTGCAAGGCAAAAGCAATCAAAACGCCCAAGGGAATCGAAAATAGCAAGACCAGTGCAAAGACCTGTACAGTCGTGCTCGCACCATTCAGTAAACTCGGTAATATCTCAAATAAATAAGACATACTGCACCTCCTAAAAGTAATTGTTCCTATTATAGCATGAATAAACAAGATTACCAAGTATTTTTGTAAAAAAATTCTATCATATACAAATAAAAACCGTAGCTATCAAAAGAGATAAACTACAGTTCTATATGTTTAAACATTCTTACAATCTCTCAAACAGTTCTTGCATTTGCACATCATCTGGAACCAGTTTTAAGTAAGCTTGTGCATTGACTTTTGCTTCCTCAAAGTAGCCCAATTCACGCAAGACATAGATATAGTGTTCCAAAAACTCTGGATTGTCCTTTAAATCTCCTGCCAACTCTTGGTAATGCTCATAGGCAGTATCCAAATCGTCCATTTCTTGATAGGAACGAGCAATCATCCACTTGGTCAAGAGATTTTCTGGCTCATCGCTCTGCAAGTCTAGAATATCCTCATAACGCTCCTGCTCCAGATAAATAGTGGCTAAACGAAGCAAGATTTCTTCTGTATCCTCAGCGTCTTCTTTAGCTGTTAGGAGATAATTTTCTGCCCCACTTGCATCATGCAATTCATAAGAGAATTGCGAAGCAGCTAGCAAGAGGCGAGTTTCAAAGGGATTTTTCTCTAAGCCTTGCTTAGCGATACGCAGGGCTTCTTGAACTTGATGTTCCTTATGTAAGGCCTGGCTATAACCATATTCATAGCCTTCAAAGTCAGGAGAAATGGTATCAAGCTGCTTAAAGTAAAGGGTGGCTTTTTGGTATTCTTCTTGATCAAAGTAAAGGCTGGCCAACTCAAAAGCTGTTAGGTCATCGTATTCTAACTCCAGGGCTTTTTCTAAAAACTCAGTAGCCGTTTCAAATTTCCCTAACTGGGCATAGGCAAAACCAATTCGTTGATAGGTGGAAATGCCCGTTTGCTCATAAATAGTACGATTATCTAACTGGGCATAGCCTTGAATGGCCTCTTGGTAATTTTCCAACTCACTATCCAACTCTGCCAAACCCAATATCAAGAGAGGATCCTCTGAGTAGGTCAAAGCCTCCAGCAATTTCTCACGCGCCACATCTGTCAAACCTTCCATCTGGTAAAGATCTGCCTTCAAAGCCAAAGCCGAAACATACCAGTCACTGTCAGCTTGGATTTCCTCAAGATAAGCAAAGGCTTCTTCGATTTGACCATCCTCGCTAGCAATTGCAGCTAGATTAAGATGAAGCTCTGGGAAATCCTCTACAATTTTCAGGTAAATCTCCTTTGCCTGAGGATAAAAACCAATTCCTTCAAGATAAGTTGCCAACTCATACAGAAGGTCACTTGGATCATTTTCTAAAGCTTTGACGAAATAGTGCTCAGCCTTGGCTAAATCTTGCTCCTCCAAAGCCTGTAACATCTGTTGACTATTGTTCACTTTTGACTTCCTCGCCCTCTAATTCATATAGACCACTGACTGCCTTATACCATTCGAAAATGGCTGAAATGACAACCTTAGCAGAGGCATAAACTGGAATACCAAGTAAAACTCCCCAGATACCAAACATAGATCCTGAAGTTAACAAAACAAAGAGAACATTAATGGGATGGATGTTTAATTGACTTCCCAAAATCAATGGAGAGACAAAACGGCCTTCAATAGTTTGTTCTACGATAAAGACAATCACTACTTTCAAAAGCATGACTGGCCCAGCAATCAAGCCCAAAACTAGGGCAGGAAGCATGGCTAGGAAGCTACCAAGATAAGGAACCAGATTTAAAATACCAGCAGTAACACCAAGCGTAACCGCATAACGTAGACCGATAATCTTAAAGAAGATAATAAACATTACTGCTACAATAATAGCCACTGTTACTTGCCCTCGAACATAGTTGGACAACTGTTGATTCACATCTGATAAAACTTGTCCAACAGGTTCCTTCAATTTTCTTGGCATAAATTGGGTCAAATAGTTACGCAAGCCTTTCCCATCACGCAAGAGATAAAAGAGCATGAACGGAACGATAATCAAGGCAACAATCACTTGAGAAGCCCCACTAATAAAGGCACTCACCCAGTTGACTGCCCGAGATGAAACCTTGCTCGCCCAAACTGTAGCCTGGCTAGAAAAATTGGTCAAAACTTGCTCTAATTGAGGTCTGAAATCATCTGGCAGGTGCTGGGCTACCAATCCATTAACAATCCTATCTATATCTTCTAAGTAAACAGGAACGTTTCTTGCAAAGGTCAAAACCTGACGTTGCAGATTTGGAATGGCGACTGCCAAGCCCCAAATGATAAAGAGAGCGATGATAACAAAGACAATAGTGATAGCTATAACACGATTAACCTTATGCTTCTCCATCCAATCAACAATAGGATTCAACAAATAATATAACAAACCAGACAAAATGACTGGCAACATCACAACTGCTAAAAAGTCTAAAACAGGTGAAAATAGAAAACTAATCTTACTTAAAATAAAAAGATTGAGTCCCAATAATAAGGTTACTAAAAATACCGTAATGGCCTTGTTATCTAAAAACCACTTAAAAAACCAAGATAGGCTAAAATGTTTCTCTTTTTGCTCCATAAATACTTCCTTTCTATCGTTCTCTCATTATACCATTTTTAAATCAAAATAACTCTTTTTTAAAGTGCTTACATCTAATTGGATGTCTTTAATTGGCTTGTTTTTGTGATATAATAGTCTTATCTTTATATAGAGGTAACGTTATGAAAGAAACTGTTTATTTTGGAACTTATACACGTCGTACTTCCCAAGGGATTTACAAGGCTGACTTTGATACAGAAACTGGTCAGCTTTCAAATCTAGAACTTTTTACAGCTGAGCCAAGTCCAACCTACCTTGCCTTTGACCAGCACCAACACCTATACACTGTTGGTAGTCAAGACGATAAGGGAGGGATTGCAGCCTATCAAACTGACGGGGCTTTATTAAATCACGTCGTTGAAAAAGGAGCTCCCCACTGTTATGTTGCCGTTGATGAAAAGCGTAATTTGGTCTATGCAGCCAACTACCACAAGGGACAGGTCCTTGTTTATAAACGTCAGAAGGATGGGAGTCTTCTACTTAGTGATATGGATCAACACAGTGGCCAAGGTCCACATGAAAATCAAGCTTCCCCCCATGTTCACTATACAGATTTAACACCTGACCACTATCTAGTGACCTGCGACTTGGGTACTGACCAAGTTATCACTTATGACCTTGATCAAGAAGGGAAATTATCTAAACTCTATACCTACAATAGCCAGCCAGGAGCGGGCTCACGTCATATCGTTTTCCATAACCACTATAAAATCGCTTATCTGATTTGTGAACTCAATAGCACTATCGAGGTTCTAATCTACGATGGCGTTGGCGAATTTGAACGTATGCAAGTGATTTCAACTCTACCAGACGGTTATGAAGGCTTTAATGGAACCGCTGCTATTCGTCTCTCTACAGACGGTAAATACCTCTACGCTTCTAACCGTGGTCATGATTCTATCGCAGTATATACCATCCTTGCGGACGGTAGCTTAGAGTTATTAGAAATCGTTCCAACACATGGTCAGACTCCACGTGATTTTGATTTGACACCTGACCAAAAATTTCTCATTGCTGTCCACCAAGACTCTGACAATGCAACTGTCTTTAAACGTAATTGTGACAATGGTCGTCTAGCAGAACTCTCCAACGACTTCCATGTTCCCGAAGCAGTCTGCATCCGTTTTGCTCCTTAATACTCTTCAAAAATCTCTTCAAACCACGTCAGCGTCGCCTTACCGTAGGTATGGTTACTGACTTCGTCAGTTCTATCCACAACCTCAAAACTGTGTTTTGAGCTGACTTCGTCAGTTCTATCCACAACCTCAAAACTATGTTTTGAGCAACCTATGGCTAACTTCCTATGTTTGCTTTTTGATTTTTATTGAGTATAAAACACCATAAAAAAATGAACTTGGAATTTTCAAGTTCATTTTTTCTTATAGTCTATTTCCGACATTAATACGGTTAATGGCACGTTGCAGTGCAATCTTCGCACGACGTTCTTGGTCAATCAAGTGTTTGTCTTGTGCTTCTTCAATTGCACGTTCTGCACGAAGTTTGGCACGTTCTGCACGACTGATATCGATATCACGAGCACGTTCTGCAGAGTCAGCGACGATTGTGATCATATCATTGGCAATTTCAATAACACCGCCGTTTACTGCAATCCAGTTCACGTGATCTTCATCATCAATACGTTTTACCTTTACTTCATCAACTGCTAAAACCGCAATCATATTTTCATGTCGTGGCAAGATCCCCATCTCACCATCCAGAGTTCGAACCGATACATAGCTGGCATGGTGATCATAGACGAGACCATCTGGTGTCACGATCTGGACAGTTAACTGAGCCATAGATCACCTCTTAAAATCCTATTTTTTCAGCTTTTACAATCACATCTTCGATAGAACCTACACCACGGAAGGCATCTTCTGGCAAGTGGTCGTATTTACCATCAAGGATTTCCTTAAAGCCACGTACAGTTTCAGCAACTGGAACATATGAACCAGGCTGACCAGTAAATTGTTCCGCAACGTTGAAGTTTTGTGACAAGAAGAACTGGATACGACGGGCACGTGCAACCAAGGTCTTTTCTTCATCAGAAAGTTCATCCATACCAAGGATAGCAATGATATCTTGCAATTCATGGTAACGTTGAAGAACGCGTTTTACTTCAGCAGCAACTGCATAGTGCTCTTCTCCAACGATTTCAGGTGCTAAGGCACGTGAACTTGAAGCAAGTGGGTCAACGGCTGGGTAGATACCCAATTGTACCAACTTACGTTCCAAGTTGGTTGTTGAATCCAAGTGAGCAAAGGCTGTTGCTGGCGCTGGGTCAGTATAGTCATCCGCTGGCACATAGATAGCCTGGATAGAGGTTACAGAACCCTTCTTAGTTGATGTAATACGTTCTTGCAATTGACCCATTTCCGTAGCAAGTGTTGGTTGGTAACCAACGGCTGATGGCATACGACCCAAAAGGGCAGATACTTCTGAACCAGCCTGAGTGAAACGGAAGATATTATCGATAAAGAGAAGCACGTCTTGGCCTTCTACATCACGGAAGTATTCAGCGATTGTCAAACCAGTAAGGGCAACACGCATACGTGCTCCTGGTGGCTCATTCATCTGACCAAATACCATGGCTGTTTTCTCGATAACGCCTGATTCTTTCATTTCCCAGTAAAGGTCATTCCCTTCACGAGTACGTTCCCCAACACCGGTAAATACTGAAATACCACCGTGTTCTTGGGCAATGTTGTGAATCAATTCTTGGATTAAGACGGTTTTACCAACTCCGGCACCACCGAAAAGTCCAACCTTACCACCTTTAAGGTAAGGGGCAAGAAGGTCGATAACCTTAATCCCTGTTTCAAGGATTTCAGAAGAGGTAGACAATTCATCAAAAGTTGGAGCTTTTTTATGAATTGGCTGACGCTCTGCGTCTTCTGTAAAAGGAGCTTCCAAGTCAATGGTATCTCCCAAAACGTTGAAGACACGTCCCAAAGTTTCTTTACCTACTGGTACAGAGATTGGACGACCTGTGTCCAATACTTCCATTCCACGAGTCAACCCATCTGTTGATTCCATGGCGATAGTACGGACCATACCATCTCCCAACTCCAAGGCTACTTCAAGGACGATTTTTGTTTTTCTTTCGTCATTTTTGTAGACGACAAGTGCATTGTTAATCTCAGGAAGTTTTTCCCCTGCTGCAAACAAGACGTCTACAACGGGACCGATAACCTGAGCAATTTTACCTGAACTCATCTCCTTCTCCTATTCTATATAAGATACTGTCGGTTCCTAGCTCAACTAGGTCCTAAGTTCATTTTCATACGAGCTGGACTAGAGCCTATTCTAAGGCACTAGCACCTGCTACGATTTCTGTAATTTCTTGTGTAATCGCCGCCTGTCTGGCACGGTTATACTGAATTGTCAAATCATTGATGACTTTCTTAGCATTATCAGTCGCTGTTTGCATGGCTGTCATACCAGCAGCATTCTCAGCTGTCTTGGCATCGATAATGGCACCGTAAATCATACTTTCTGCAAACTGAGGCAATAACTGCTCCAAAATTTCTTCTCGGCTGGTTTCCAATTCAAAAGTCAAGCTATACTCTTCATCCGCTTCATTTGGATCCAAGTCAACAATCGGAAGCATTTGTTCCACACGCATTTGACTGGTTAGCGTATTGACATGATGGTTATAGCAGACATAGAGTTCATCAAAAAGTTCATTTTGGTACATTTCAACAGTTTTTGAAATAATCTTACGAACTTGATCAAAGCTAGGTTGGTCTGCCAAGCCACGTAGTTCATAAAGTGGTTGAATACCACGAGCCTTAAAGAAATCAGCTCCCATTCCACCAATACAGATCATTTCAAAACCTGTACCGTCTGGGTGGTATTCTTCTTTCAACTCCATAACGGCTTTCAGAATAGAGGAATTATAACCTCCAACCAAACCACGGTCTGAAGTAATGACGATATAGCCTGTCTTCTTCACAGGACGGCTAATCAACATGGGATTAGTTGAACCACCAGCTCCATTACCATGAAGAATATCTGTCAAAAGTTTGCGAACCTTCTGAGCGTAAACTTGAAAGTTGCGAGCAGCTTCTTCAGAGCGACCTAGCTTAGCAGCTGATACCATCTGCATGGCATTAGTGATTTGACTCGTATTTTTTGTTGAGGCGATTTTTGTTTTAATATCATTTAGAGATACTGCCATCTGACACCTCTATTCTTATTGGAAGCTGGTTTGGTTGAGAAACTCTGTAATCGCAGCATCCAAGACTGCTTCTTCTGGCAAGTCTTTTGTATCACGAATGGTTTCCAAAATCTCTGGATGTTGAGCATCAAAGAAGGCATGGAACTCTTCCTCGAAACGAACAATATCATCTACTGGAACAGTATCCAAGAAACCATGTGTCAAAGCATAGAGAATGGTTACTTGTTTCTCAACAGGCAATGGTTTGTGAACAGGTTGTTTCAAGACTTCAACTGTACGACGACCGCGGTTCAACTTAGCCTGTGTTGCCGCATCCAAGTCAGAACCAAACTTAGTGAAGGCTTCCAACTCACGGTATGAAGCAAGGTCGATACGAAGTGTACCAGCAACCTTCTTCATGGCTTTGATTTGTGCAGAACCACCTACACGTGATACAGATGAACCCGCATCGATGGCTGGACGAATACCCGCATTGAAGAGACCATCACCAAGGAAGATTTGTCCATCAGTGATAGAAATCACATTGGTTGCGATATAGGCCGAGATATCTCCTGCTTGTGTCTCGATAAATGGTAGGGCTGTAATTGATCCACCACCAAGTTCATCAGAAACTTTAGCTGAGCGCTCAAGCAAACGGCTGTGAAGGTAGAAAACATCCCCTGGAAAGGCTTCACGACCTGGAGGACGACGAAGCAAGAGTGACAGTTCACGATAAGCTACCGCTTGTTTTGATAGATCATCGTATACAATCAAAACATGCTTCCCTTGGTACATAAATTCTTCCGCCATGGCAACCCCAGCATAAGGAGCTAGGAAGAGCAATGGAGATGGTTGTGAAGCAGAGGCTGTCACAACGATTGTGTAGTCCAAGGCACCGTACTGACGAAGTGTTTCTACTTGCGTACGAACTGTTGATTCTTTTTGTCCAATTGCGACATAGATACAGATCATATCTTGATCTTTTTGGTTCAAGATTGTATCAATCGCAATGGTTGTTTTCCCTGTCTGACGGTCACCGATAATCAACTCACGTTGACCACGACCAATCGGTACAAGGGCGTCAATAGCTTTCAAACCAGTTTGCAATGGTTCTGAGACTGACTTACGTTGCATGACACCAGGAGCTGGCGCTTCTACTGGACGAGTTTTATCTGTGTGGATTTCTCCAAGACCGTCAACTGGACGACCAAGCGAATCCACAACACGACCAATCAGACTTTCACCTACTGGGACTTCCATGATTTTACCTGTACGGCGGATTGTATCGCCTTCACGAATATCTGTAAAGTCACCTAGGATGATAATACCAACGTCTGTTGACTCTAAGTTTTGAGCCATACCATAAGAACCGTTTTCAAAGATCAACAACTCTCCACTCATGGCATTTTCAAGGCCGTGAGCACGCGCGATACCGTCCCCGATATAGGTTACAACACCTGTTTCAGTCACATCAAAATTAGGTTTGAAATTTTCAATTTGTTGCTTAATTAAAGCGCTGATTTCTTGTGCGTTAATTGCCAAAAGAACACCACTTTCTATTTCAAATTTTCTTTAACAACTTTAAGTTGTTGTTTAATACTCACATCAATTGTCTTGTGATTGGCAAAAATAACAAAACCACCAATGAGACTTTCATCGATTTGTTCTTTTACACTCCTTACTTTCAGAGACATTTTCTTCTCAATCAAAGGGAGCAAACGACTCTTTTGTTCATCAGTTAGAGGATGAGCAGCAGTAATCGTCACTTCAAATCGATTTGTTTCTTTTTCAAGTCGGTCCAAGCAATCTACAAGCACATCATAAAAAAGATTTACTCTGTGATTGTAGGCCAGAACCTGGATAAAGTTTTGTAATAAAGGTGACACAGAGTCTTGGAAAAAAGCAATCGTTTTTTTCTTGTCAGACTCATCTACTGTCACTTTTTTTAAAAAAGAAGGTAAACCTGTTTCTTCAGCAATTTGCTTGATTTGAGTCAAGTCTGAAAAGATACGGGCTTCTTCTCCTTTTTCAAGTACCAATTGGACAAAAGGCATGCTGTATTTTTCAATTACCTTTACTGTTTTCTTGTCCATTAAGCTTCTCCTAGCTGATCGATATACTGATCAATGAGTTCTTTATGGGCATGACCGTCAAGGTTTTGTGAGATGATTTTACCAGCTAGGCTGATGGTCAAATCTGCTACCTCACCCTTAACGCTTTGTAAAGCTTCAGCTTTGTTTTGAGCAATTTCTTGGTTTGCTTTTTCTTTTAAGCGTCCTGCTTCTAGTTTAGCATCTACTAAAATACTAGCCTTACTTTTCTCAGCTGTTGTTTTCGCATTCTCAATGATTGCCTTGGCTTCTTTACGGCTACCAGCCAATTCATCTTCGCGTTTTTGAGCCAATACTTCTGCTTTTTGACGAGCTTCTTCAGCACTGTCAATATCAGTAGCAATTTTTTCAGCTCTTTCTTCGAAAATGCCTGTAATATTAGACCATGCAAATTTTTTAATCAAGACTAGCAAAAGAATAAAAGAGCCAGTGATTAAAATAAAATTACCAATCAATTCACCTACTGTTACGTGCATCAGTTACTCCTTTCTATTCCTCTTCAATATTAATCTTATTCCCTAAATACACAGATGTCAAAAGAGTAAAGACATAAGCTTGGATGCAGGAAATAAAGACAGAAAATGCAGTCCAAGCCAAATTAGCTCCAAAGGCTACTGGATACCAATAAATAGCTTGGTGGGAAAGAAGAAGTAACAAACTCGTCATGACCTCTCCTGCAAAGATATTCCCAAAAATCCGCAAAGCCAAAGATAAGAAGTTTGTAAATTCTTCCAAGATATTCATCGGTATGACAAAAACAGGACTCATAAAAGATTTTATACTTTTTTTAAATCCACGACGACGAACGCTTTCTATATGTGTCAACAAAATGACAAGAAAAGATAAGGTTAAGTCATACTGTAAATTAGCGGTTGGCGAACTCCACCAGTTAGTCCCATCGATCGTTTGAAGCTTTGTCATTAAGCCAAGGTTATTGGCAATCACCATGAAAAGAAATAAACAAAGGAAAAAGAGTGAGTAATCTTTCATGTAGCGCGAACCAATGTTAGGTTCTGTAAATCCAATAACAAAGTCATAGACATACTCAAGTACATTTTGCTTTCCTTTGGGTTTCAAGGTCATATTGCGGCTTGCCCAATAAATAAAGACAAAAATAACTCCCACAATCAACAAGGTCATGGCTAACATAGTCAGATTGAAGATAACAGGACCAATAGAGATGATTGGATTAATACTTTCTTCCATCTAAAATCCTCCCTTTTCTTCTCGTTCCATGTATTTATTTGATAATAAATGAGAAGACAAGAGTTACAAAGAAAGTTCCTTCAATAAAGGCAACACCTAAAAACATCAAACTACGAAACTCAGAAAGCATATCTGGTTGGCGTGCTACTGATTTAAACAGTCCATTCATCAATAAACCTTCACCGACAGATACGCCCATACAGGCAATACATAAGCCTAAATATGTTAAATTCATAACGAATTCTCCTTTAAAATAAAATTTACTTACTTAGTGTAGTCCTAAAATTTAAATTTGTCAACTTTTAACCGCTATTGGAAGCGTTTAATAAAAATTATTTCCATTTTCTTTCGGATTTCACTCTATTCTGAAAAACTCGAGAGGGGAATCTCGGATTAATGTCAATTTAAAAAGATAGAGAGTTTTTAGTTTAAATAAATTGTTTTAAAATATCAACCACATCACTTCTTTTCTTAACCCGATAAGCCTTGATTCCCAATTTCTCAGCTGCCATTGCATTGTACCCAATATTGCCCAGAAAGACACAATTTCTAGGTTATAACTGGTATTTATCGATAGTTACTCATATACATCAGTCCACCTCCATACTTATGTGCGAGCCTCTCTTTGTATTATACCTCCATACTCACCTTACAGATTCTTTTGCTAATAATATCTTTGCCCAATGTAGGGATAGTCTTGTAACCTAAAGACTTCCTTGTAGCCATACCTTTTATAAAAATCAAGAGCTTGAAACTGGTAGGTATTGACAAAGGCAAAACGACAGTTTCGATTCTTAGCTTCAGTTTCTGCTTGCTGCAATAGTTTTGAACCGATTCCTTGCCCTCTCAGTTCCTCTTTTACAAATAAATACTCGATTTCTAGCCAATTTCTAAAAGTCTCTACTATCAAACCTGCCAGGAGATTGCCCTTTTCATCTTCGACATAAAGATTAAGTGGCTCACTTTCAGCTTCCTCTCTTTTTGAACGGTTATAAACACGAATCAGATTCCCTATTTCTTGCGATTTATGTGATTCCTTATTTTTCAATCTAAAGTATAGTGAAATAAAATAAAACATGCGCAAATCGATTAAGGAATTTAATCTAATTTCTAACAATGTCTTAGAAACCAAAGTATACTATTTTAACTTCAATGCACTATACATCTAATACTCAATAAAAATCAAAGAGCAAACTAGGAAACTAGCCACAGGTTGCTCAAAGCATGGTTTTGAGGTTGTAGATAGAACTGACGAAGTCAGCTCATACTAGACTAAAATCAAAAAGCATTATATAGTAGTAATATGAAATCAACTAAAGAAGAAATCCAAGCTATCAAAACACTTTTAAAAGACTCTAGTACAGCTAAATATCATAAACGCCTTCAAATCGTTCTATTTCGTCTGATGGGTAAATCTTATAAAGAGATTATAGAGCTTTTAGACTGTAATCAAACAACGATTTGGCCAACTGTAAAAAAATATGAGGAGTTCGGACTCGATTCTCTCCTTAAAGAAACACGTGGTTGTCGTAACCATGCATATATGACAATTGAGGAAGAGAAAGCCTTTATTGCCCGTCATTTGAAGGCTGCAGAGGCAGGAGAATTTGTTACAATTGATGCCTTATTTCAGGCTTATACAAAGGAGTTAGGTCCTTCCTACACATGTGATGCCTTTTATCAACTCTTGAAGCGCCATGGTTGGCGAAATATTAGGCCACGTCCAGAACATCCCAAGAAAGCAGACGTTCAAACCATTGTCGCGTCTAAAAATAAAATCTCAATTCAAGAAGACAAGAAAGCGCTTTAAAACCAGTAGGCATTTTCGTAAGGTTCGCTTGATGTACCAAGATGAGGCTGGTTTCGGTAGAATCAGTAAACTGGGATCTTGTTGGGCTCCAATGGGAGTAGGTCCACATGTCCATAGTCACTATATACGAGAATTTCGCTATTGTTATGGAGCTGTTGATGCCCATACAGGCGAATCATTTTTCTTAATCGCTGGTGGATGTCATACTGAGTGGATGAACGCCTTTTTAGAAGAGCTTTCACAAGCTTATCCAGATGATTATCTTTTACTCGTTATGGACAATGCCATATGGCATAAATCAAGTACCTTA